>NZ_JBVVQU010000078.1:0-21939 GCF_055811555.1 Mesorhizobium sp. WSM4813 | reverse complement strand
ACGCTTCACCCCAGCCGAATGCGCCAACTACTTCAAGGCAGCTGGATACGACCCAGATTAAACAGGACGCGCTCTAGGAACGCGGAATCGTGCCCCAGGATGGCAACAAGCTTGTATCCCTTGCCCATATGTAGCGCCAGGAGACCCGTGCGCGGGTGACTGGATCGGTGAGAATATCTGGGATTCTATCAATCCGAACGTTGGATGAGGGGGGACGCGGTGGGCGGCAGCGCATTGGAAAGGAGCGGTCGGTTTTGCAGTTGATGGCGCTAACGGTCATCACTGGATGAGATTACGAAGCTGATCGACCAGATGGCGTTGCTCGCTCTTTCGAGCGATTCTGCCTGGCCGCTGTTGTCGTTATTCGAGGCCAGCCGCGCAGCCGCACGACGCACAGCAGGGTGTCGTTGCTCACTGGCAGCATCAGCCTTGGGGTGAAGCCCGCTGCCGGCGCCCTCAAGGAGGCGATTGCTGCTACAGGCCCAACATCTTCAAAACCGATCAGGGAAGCAATTTCCGGAGCCTCGCCTCCAGGGCCACGCAGAAGGACGCCGGCATCCATGGACACGTCTTCCTCATGCCTTCGAAACCGGCAGCGAGATGCCTAGGGGATCGGCACTGTATCTGGCGATGCCCGCACACCTCGGTCGAAATATTAAGAACATGTGAAGTTTTATTGAATGGATTGACTGTGAACTTACCACGGATACAGTAAAAATGTATTTATCATATCTGGCATTCTGAGGGAAATCATGCAGAGTTTAAACAACGCCTCAGGCCCTTCAGAGCGGACCATTGCAGCGTCCGTCCTTTGGTATGCATCCGAATTTCCTCGTCGTCTGGCTGTCGTTTTCGGAACAGAAACGATCAACTACATGGATTTGTGGCTGCGAGCCTGTGAGATAGCTCGCGCCCTAAAAACTGGACGTGAAGCGGGTTTGGACCGCGTCGCAATTCATTTTCCCATCGGTGTTGACCGGATCGCGGCGATCCTGGGCTGTCAAATCCTGGGTGTTTCCTACGTTCCCGTGGAACCAAGTCTTCCAGAGAGTCGCATTCGCGAGATGCTTGCGCAAGTGGACCCGAGCGTGCTCCTCAGTTCATCGGCAGTCTGTTCGGCGATCCTCAAGGATGTTTCGTCGGGCTCGGCGGTGATGGTCGAGGAAATTGGAGTGGGCGCAGCCGGTGCTGGATCGTCCGACCGAGATGCGGCGCTGTCGCCGAATTCCAGTGGCTACGTTATCTTTACCTCGGGTTCGACTGGCAAGCCGAAGGCGGTCGACATGGGAGGAGCAGCGCTTCAAAACCTTGTGGACTGGCAGATCGAACTTTCGACGCTGTCAGACAATGCGGCAACGGCTCAGTTCGCCACCATTTCGTTTGATGTATCGTTTCAGGAGATATTCTCTACGCTCTGTTCTGGTGGCCGTATCGTCATCCTAACGAGTGAACAGCGGATCGACCCCGATTTGCTTTCGGACGAGATACAGCGTGCCCGGGTGGAACGATTGTTCCTGCCATTTATCGCTCTCCAACAATTGGCGTCGAATTGTGTGGAGCGCAATCTGTTTCCCAACAGTCTACGGGAGATCCACACCGCCGGCGAACAACTCGTGGTCTCTTCCGGTTTGCGCGAGTTTTTCAGCAACCTCCCCGAGTGTCGGCTCTTCAATCAGTACGGTCCCTCCGAGACACACGTCGTCACCTGTCACGAGCTTGATAGCAATCCAGCCGAATGGCCTAGGTTACCGCCTATCGGTCGGCCTCTGCCGAATGTCGAACTCTTTATTTTAGATGAAGATGCGCGACCGGTGAGGTCACGAGAGGTGGGAGAGCTCTATGTCGGTGGCGTTTGTCTCGCGCAGGGTTATTTCCAGGATAAGGAGCGAACAGAGGAACGGTTCCTGACTATCGATATTAATGGCACGCCAACGAGATTGTATCGGACCGGCGATTTTGCGACGTCAGATGAAAGTGGTTGTTTTTTCTTCTGTGGTCGCCGTGACCACCAAATCAAGATTGACGGCTATAGGGTTGAACTTGGGGAAATTGAGAGCGTTATAGCTGATCACCCAGACGTGGCCGAAGTCGCCGTGGTTTTCGAGCGTGATGCAAATGGAACGGGACGGCTGATCGCCTGCCTAACGAGCAAAGATCAGGCGCCAACCGACGGTCTCGAAACAGTAGTTCGCGCCCATGTCCGTAAGATGCTCCCTGGCTACATGGCGCCGGACCGTGTCCAGATCATGAGCGCGATGCCTAAAACGGCAAGTGGCAAGGTCGATCGCAAATCAATCGCCGAAAGGCTATGTGCCGAAAAGGTCAAGACCTCGGCGCCGCCTGTCGAGAAGGCTGCCAGTGCCACTACAAGCGGATCGACGAAGGGAGGTGACCTGTGCAGCGCGATTACCTCCCACTGGCGGGAGCTTCTGGACCATCCCTCGCTCGCCGATTCGGATAACGTGTTCGATTTCGGCGCGCGTTCGATCATGGTCCCGGAGCTTCAACGCCGCCTTCGCCGCCAATTCGGGATCAACATGTCAGCGATCTTGGTCTTCCGGCATCCTTCGCCGAGGGGGCTTGCAGACTTTTTATCGCGAAACTCGGCGAAGGGCGATGCATCGAACACGACGTTGGCCGGTCTCGCAACCCGGCGTATGTCGACCAAAGGACGCGCTTCTCCGCGCTGATCCTGCGCACCGATGACCCGCTCCAGCAGACAACACGCTCCGGAAACCAAAGATCAGAAGGCCGGAGCAGCGACGAGGTAATAATGAACGGCCCCATTCACAGAGCTACCCCCATTGCGATTATTGGCATGGCCTGCCGGTTCCCCGATGCTGATACGCCCAAGGCGTTCTGGGAAAACATTATTGCCGGACGCGAGAGCGTTCGTCAGTTGTCGGATGTCGAACTGGCCGGCGCGGGCGTCGACCCCGAGCAGTGGGAAGCGGAGGACTATATCCGCCACGGCGCGCCGCTTACAGGCCTCAGCTACTTCGACGCTGACTTCTTCAGCATCATGCCTCGTGAGGCGGCTCTCCTCGATCCGCAGCACCGACTATTCCTGGAAAACATTTGGCACGCCATCGAAGATGCTGGCTACGCCGTCCGTTCGACCGAGATGACAACGGGCATCTATGCCGGCTCCGGCCCGAACACTTATTTCGCCAGGAGCGTAGCCGGCTCGCACGATTTCAGCAAGGAAGGCATGCTCGACACCATGACCGGCTTCCAGGCCATGCTGGGAAACGATAAGGATTACCTAGCGACTCGGGCGGCCCATCGCCTCAACCTCATCGGCCCCGCCATCAGCGTCCAGACAGCTTGTTCGACCTCACTCGTAAGTCTCCATCTGGCTTGCAGCGGTCTGCAGAACGGCGAATGCGACATGGCGCTGGCGGGCGGTGTCACTGCAATCATTCCCGACCGTGCGGGCTATCGCTATCAAGGGGGCATGATTTTGTCCCGCGACGGCCACTGCCGTCCGTTCGATTCCGAGGCCAGCGGCACGGTGTTTTCGAGTGGCGTCGGCGTGGTTGCGCTTCGACGTCTCGATGACGCGCTCGCCGAGGGTGACACCATCCACGCTGTTATTCGCGGATCAGCGATCAACAATGACGGAAACGACAAGATCAGCTTCTCGGCGCCGAGCATCGAGGGCCAATCGAGCGTCGTCGCTAGAGCACTCATGAACAGCTCGCTCGCGCCGGAAACGATCTCCTACTTGGAAACGCACGGAACGGGCACGAAACTGGGTGATCCGATCGA
Organism: Mesorhizobium sp. WSM4813; assembly: GCF_055811555.1. NCBI lineage: Bacteria > Pseudomonadati > Pseudomonadota > Alphaproteobacteria > Hyphomicrobiales > Phyllobacteriaceae > Mesorhizobium > Mesorhizobium sp. WSM4813. The sequence goes on along the minus strand of NZ_JBVVQU010000078.1, from coordinate 18,168 downwards.
AATCGAAGCCCTCAGCGAAGTCTTCGCCGGTTTGCCGGCGGATGTCGCGCCGATTACCCTTGGTTCGGTGAAGGCGAATATCGGCCATACGATCGCCGCTTCCGGCATCGCGGGTGTAATCAAGACGGTCATGGCACTGAAGTCGCGAACCTTGCCGCCGGCGGTCAATTTCAAGACGCCCAATCCGGAGATCAACTTCGATCGCCTTCCCTTCGCCGTGCCGACTAGCGCTGTGCCCTGGACGTCCAAGGGTCCACGACGCGCGGGCATCAGTTCGTTCGGCGTGGGCGGAACGAATGCCCATGTCATTTTGGAGGAAGCCCCGAGCGAGACGAACGATTTATCTCAGCCGAATGATGCGCCGCACCACCCGGACATTCCTCGTACGCTGAACATTTCGGCACGCACGCCACAGGCCCTGGGCGCCATGGCCAAGAGTTTTGCTCTGCGACTCGATACGGCAGAGCCGAACGAGCGCGACGCCATCTGCTTCACTGCGAACACCGCCCGCCGCGCTTTTGAGTATCGGAGTTTCGCGACCGGTCGGACAACCAGGGGGCTGGCAGAGAGTCTTCGCGCAAACGATTATGCCCGTGTCGATGTCTCCAAACACGTGGTTCCCGCCGCTCTGTTCACCGGACAGGGCGGCCAGGGCGAAGGTATGGGGCGCGGACTCTACGAGAGTGATCCGATCTTCCGCGAAGCCTTCGACGCCTGTGACGCGGTGGTCGCACGGATTCGCAAGCACGGATTGAGCGACATCCTATACGGTGACGGGACGCTCGCCCATTTCGTTCACGATACCGAATATACCCAGCCCGCCCTGTTCGCGATCGAACTTGCACTCGCCCGAGTTCTCGAGGCTAGGGGCTTCGTCCCAGAGATCGTCATGGGCCACAGCATCGGAGAATACGTGGCGGCCCATCTTGCCGGCGTGTTCTCACTCGAGGACGGGCTGCAGCTGATCACCAAGCGCGGCGAACTGATGGGTCGGCTTCCACGTAATGGCGGCATGGTCGTCCTGACAGCTGATCCGGACACAGCCCATCAGATGATCCGGGACTCCGAAGTTGAGCTCGCCATCGCGGCCGAGAACGGACCAGCCAGTACGGTGGTCGCGGGCGAGACGGACGCACTTGAAAGGCTGATCAAGGTCGCCAAGGAAAAAGGCATCCGCACGACGCAGTTGAAGGTCTCGCACGCCTTTCATTCGCATCTCATGGATCCGATCCTCGAACAGTTTGAGGCGTTCGCGAGCACCCTCGATTTTTCCGAGCCCGACGGCCGACTGATCAGTGCGAAGACTGGTAAGGTCGCCGGCGAGGAAGTCGCTGATGCGCGCTACTGGACCGACCACGTTCGCCAGCCCGTACTGTTCCATCAGGGCATAATGACGGCGCAAGAAATTGGGGCGAATCTCTTCCTCGAAATCGGTCCGCACCCGGTCCTCACTCCGATGGCGCAGGCGGCCCTAGATGGCATTGCCTCGCCCTCACAATTCGTCTCGAGCCTCAATCGCACCCGCAATGACGAAGAGGTTCTCGCCGAGACCGCGGGCCGCCTTTTCGTCGCCGGCCTTGCGATCGATACACTCACCGATCTGCCGGATAATGAACGCCGGCTCGTCGATCTTCCGCTCTATCCCTTCGAGCGTCAGCATCACTGGATCGACGCGAAAGCGAGCGACCGGCTGGCATGGCACTGCCGCCGCGAATGGCACGTGGAAAAGCAGTCGGCGCCGCAACTGCCGAAAGACAAGGCCCTCTGGATTATCCTGGGCAATGCCATCGGTCTCGCCGGACGTTTGGCTCAGGCGATCGAGGCGAAGCGGGAAGGGCCCAGGCAGACAGCGGTCGTTCTTTCGAATGTCGAAACAGGTCTATCTGGCGGTGTGCTCGACGAGTATGTCGCGGGGATCATCGTCACTCCTGAGAGCGCGGAAGGCGCGTCAAGTGGACAGATCGTTGAGGCGGCGCACAGCCACGCCGCCACCCTCATGCAGTTCGTCCAGACGGTTCAGGCAGCCACCAAGCATGGCAATCTGACGAAGGCGAAGATATGGGTCGTCGGCCAGTCCGGCCGTGCCGTGCCGCAAACAGACACACCAATTCCGGACGCCGCTCGTCCAGCCTCACTGGTCAGCGCCTCACTACATGGCATGGCGATGGTGCTCGCGAGCGAACATCCTGATCTGTGGGGGGGTGACATCGATCTCGGCGCGGAGCCGAGCGACGCAGAAATCGCGATCGCGATCGGCATTCTTTTCGGTGGCTCTGGGTCGGAGACCGCCTACGCCGTGCGTGGCGAGGAACGCTACGTCCTGCGCCTCAGCGAAAGCCGCGATGTCGGTATGGATTGCGCGGTCGATCCGCAGAAGACCTATCTCGTCACCGGCGGGCTTGGCGCTCTCGGATCGCTAATGGGCGAATGGCTGATAAATCACGGTGCGCGCCGCCTCGTGCTTCTCAACAGGGACGTCGCAGACGGCGCCAAACAGGAACGGCTCGAAGCCCTGCGACGTTCGGGCGCTGAGATCGCGGCGCATGCGGTTGACATCGCCGACCAGGTCGAAGTCGAGCGAATTTTGGGCGATCTCTCGGAGGCGGGCCATCAACTCGGCGGGATCATCCACACCGCCGGCATCGTTCAGGACGCCACGCTCGGATCGATCGAGGAGGCGAGCGAACTGGAACGCGCACTCCGGGCCAAACTCCAGGGTACGCTCGTTCTCGACAACGCGAGCCGTCGCTTCTCACCCGACTTCTTCGTCTGCTTCTCCTCGGTTAGCGCGCTTCTCGGTATGAAGGGCCAAGCGGCTTACGTGGCGGCCAATGCCGCCATGAACCGCATTGTCGAGGGCCGCAACGCCGAGGGTCTGCCAGGTGTCAGCATCGAATGGGGTCCGTGGGCGGAAACCGGCATGGCGTCCGGACTCGACGAGCGCCTGCGCAAGCGCCTGACCGATTTCGGCCTGCTCGCGATCCGCAACCGGGAGGCGCTCGAGCGGCTGGAGGGCCTGTTCGCCTCAACTGGCACGCTCACCGCAGCGCCGATCCTGTGGCGACGTTTCGCCAAGAAGCAGTACGGGGAGACGCCGGCTTGGCTCACGCCTCTGTCGAATGTGCACAAGAATCCGCAGGCGGCCAATGACGACGACGCGACAGATCCACTTGCGCGGCTCTTCGGCTCGGTCGCGCCGAGCGAACGCGGTCAGGCGATCGAAAGCTTCCTGCGCGGAGAAGTCGCCCGTGTGCTCGGCATCGCCGATCCGGACAGCCTGCCGATGGACGAAGCGCTCAACCAAATGGGATTCGACTCCTTGGCTATAATTGAGTTCCGCAACAAACTCGCCAAGAGCGGCATCGAGGTCTCGCTCCAGAAGCTCGTGATGGGTGCTTCAATCGCGGAGCTCGCGGCCGATACTGAGACGCAGGTGACCGCCACTCTCGGGGGCATTGCGGATGGCGAGGCGGTACTGACAGCGCCGGTCGTGGCCGACAGCGCCCAGACCTACGACAAGAGCGCGGTGATCATTCCGCGTCCGAAGCCCGACGCGCCGATCCGCCTGATCGGCTTTCCCTATGCCGGCGGCGGCCCGCTCGTATTCCAGCACTGGATCGACAAGATGCCGGATCACATCGAGCTCGGCATCCTGCAGATGCCAGGCCGCAGCGCGCGCCTGGAAGAGGGCTTCTGGCTGCGGATGGAGGACATGGTCGACGGCATCGTGCCGGAGATGCTGCCCTTCCTTAAGGACAAACCGTTCGCGTTCTTCGGGTTTTGCTATGGCGGTATCCAGGCCTTCGAGGTTGCCCATCGGGTGCGCCGCGATCACGGGCTGCAGCCGGAATACTTCTTTGTGGCCGGTGGTCGCTCGCCACAGATCTACAATGACGATCAGTTAGCCATTGACGTCCAGCAGTTCAATCACGGGACCGGCAAGGCCGAACACGAACTCGACGAGAGCGAGTTCGTCGAGATGCTAAAGGAGGTAAATTTCGCCAACAACAAGGCCCTGTTCGAAGATCCCGAAATGCACTCGATGATGCTTCCGATTATCCAAGCGGACTACGCGATGAACAACGCCTATCGCTACGGTTCCCATCCTCCGCTCGACGCTCCAATCACTGCGATTGGCGGCCGCGTCGACCCATATGTTACGGGCAACCACATTCTCGGCTGGAAAGAGCATACCACGAAGCAGTTCAAGGCCCATTTTTGCGCCGGCGACCATTTCTTCATGGAACATCAGATCGAACTCCTTACGCGAATCGCGATTGAAGACCTTGAGCCCGTCGTCCAGCGGTTGGCCGCAGACGGCAAGCGCCACAGCTGGCGGTGATGACCTGACCACCGGCTTCAGTCAGTACCAACAGTCGACCACGTCCTGCCGCCTTCGACTGCGAGCCCTGCAGTGGCATGAGAAACAACGAATTGCGGCAGCGGTTCCGTCGTAAAGTTTTGTCTGGTCAGAGAATTTGCCAGAGCGTTGGCAATCTCATGCGGCAGCGAGGATTTCGAACTGAGAGACGGGTTCGGATTGAAGGCGTACCGCGCCTGTCATTTGCGCATCATGTGGACCATCTCGATGCAGGACCGGTGACCGCGGCGGCGTGCGTCGATTTGAACTTTTACCATCGGCCGCACGCGGCGCTTGATGCGCCGATAATCCTGCTCGATGCGGTTACTGAGGTATTGGCTTTGGCGGATGCGGATTGACTTCGACCGGCGCCGGGGAAACTTCGTGGAAGCCCGCTATGCCGACGTGATGTTGCCTTCGATTACGCTCCATGAGGCGCTGACCGCCCGACGCACCCTGCTTGCGGAAGGACGGCGTGAAGTCGACACCCGCGCCATCGTTCGCACCGCGATCGCGCAGCGTGAACTGGTCGATGCGGGGACACTAGAAAGACGACAGCTGTCCGTCGCCGCAGAACCAGCACAAACCCAGCGAGCGGCGCTTCTACGCCGAACTGCTCACCTTTCTCGGCGCGCCGCAACGGCCGCGCGCAGACATCGTCCAGATGGAACAGGCTGCGCTGCGGATCATGTAGGCCACAGGCGTGCAGCAACCGTCTGCAAATCTCGCTGGTCTGCTTCGGCGTCAACGAGGCGCGCGACGCCATCTGCGCCGACGTGCAACTGGCCCGTCGGTTCGAGCAGTTCACCCTGAACAGGTGGGCCTCGAACGAGCAGTTCGAGACTCTGGTGGCGTCTATCCTGCGCAATACGCCGCTGCGTCGACCTTCGGTGCTCACCCCGAAATCGCTGCGGCGGATGCTGCAGATCACCGAGGGTATCACGGCCAACATCTTCCACATGGTCAACAGCCTCGCCGTCGAGGCCATCGAAAGCGGGCGCGAGCAGATCACGAACGAGGCGCTCGATAATTGGGAGCCCGAGTTCGATGCCGAGGCGGCGTTCGCATGATGCGAGAAGCGGAACCACAGCGATTGCCGGTATGTTTGCCGGCCGTTGCCAACGAGCTTCTGTCGTCCTGGAACGGCCGGCACGCTGCCTTTCACGCGGTTCCACCACTCGTGATGCTTCGACATTGCTTGCCGGAGGTCTCCTCATTGCAAGCAACCGATCTCCATCTGAACGGTGATCAGGAAATCCGCGTCGCCAACATGTTCGCCACCGAGCCGGCCGTGGTGCGTCGAATGTCCACAAATGTCGCGCAATCATCGCATCGGCTCATCGCCGCGAGGACCAACGCAATGCCGCATGAACTGCAGCCCGATCACATGGCACCAGCACCAAGACCGATTGTGCGAAGCCAGCTGCTGGGTGGCGTATCACATGCCCTCTTTACGGAGACCTGCTCCGGGATGCCAGCGGGTGCGAACTCCCCTCCCCTTTCCGGCAATATCGGGTGCGGCTCGTCGGGGCGAAAAGCTGCTAGACGATGAAGCCGAATGTGGTATCGGAACCTGGACATCGCCAGCCGACATTGCTCGGCTTCTTCTGATGCGACGCATTCCAACACCTATACCCCGCGAGCACGACCTTTGGCGGTTCCAGGTGCTCGGCGCAATCATCCCCGATCTTGACCATGTCGTTGCCGAGCAACAGGAGAACCTGCCTACACCTGCAAAGCCATCGTCGAGCGCGCCGGGCCGGAGATGCTCCGAATGCTACGTGGTCACATGATGGGTGACAACAGGGTCCGATTCACTGACGCAGCCGAGAACATGATAGCCCGAGCTCACAGTTAGCCCGCCGCGGGAGGGGACCGCAGCGGGCCTTTGAGGAGCACCTTCGCGGCTATATCCTGGCGAGGGATCGACCGCTACGGTTGTAATGCGCAATCCCTGTAACGGTTCCAATACTTTGCGGACGCGGCGTGCGCCGGCCTCGCGAGTATTGTACGTTGCAATCCTAATTTTTCCCAAGTTTTTTGCCCTACTTCAGGAACACATGCTCGACACGAAAGTTCGGCACGTGCAGCTATTGTTCCCTCCCAATGACGGCTGCAGATCGGCCCGATGCACCGATCGGCCCGCGTCCTCTCCCTCCAGGGGCGCGGGCTTTATTGCCCGCACGGAACACCAGGCGTGTGCGTTCGCCGGCATGAAGCAACTTCTCAGCGAGCGGCCGCTTTGGCAGACACAGGCCTTGGGCCGCGTTGGCGGTTGTTCTGGTTTCCTACGGCATCGGCGTCGCACTGCTTGCCTGGACAGTTAAAGGCTTATTGTGCCGTTTAACCGGCAGCATGAGCATCCACGTAAGCCATCGGTGTCGACCAGTCAGAAAGCATCGACTCTCCGCGCCGATCGGCGTAGGTTTCTCTTATCGGCGATAGATTTCACGGGCATCGCTGGCTGTGAGCGAGCATCGTGCTTCCGCCCCAATTCGGGAGGGAGCTATGAGCAGCCCCAACACCTCAAAAATTGACCTCGTCTTTTCAAAGGACAGCGACCGCCCGCAGCCAACTCGCAGCCCAGAAATTGCATATAGAAATGAACTGCTGCGACGCATGGCTCCGGCCGACCTGCGATTGCTGAGGCCTCACCTTCAAAGCAGCTTTCTGCCTCTGAGAACTCAGCTCGAAACCGCAAATGCCGCGATCGAGGCCGTCCACTTCTTTGAGACGGGAATCGGCTCGGTGGTCGCGAAGCTTCGTCCGGCGATTGACGCCGAGGTTCGCCTCATCGGCTTCGAGGGCGTGACCGGCTCGGCGCTGATCATGGGTGGCGATCGATCCCCGCACGACTGCTATATTCAGGTGGAGGCCGAGGTTCTCAGCATGGACGCCGAGCCATTCAACAACGCGCTTTCCGACAGCCCGACGCTGCGGTTGTTTCTGCTGCGCTATGTGCATTACGCGCATATCCAGGCCAGCTACACCGCCCTGGTCAATGCGCGCTTGAAAATAGAAGAACGGCTGGCACGTTGGCTGGTCATGTGCGACGACCGCATAGAAGGCGACCGGCTGCCGGTTACCCATGAGTTCCTGTCAGTCATGTTGGGAGTACGACGGCCGGGCGTCACCGTGGCACTTCAGTTGCTGGAGGGCCGCGGCCTGATCAGGTCAAATCGTGGAGAGGTTATTGTCCGCGACCGAGATGGGCTCATCGCCTTGGCAGACGGCTCATATGGGCAGCCGGAGGCAGAGTATGCCCGCTTGATCGGTGATCCGGCATCCACATGATCTCAGGGCAACGGTCACGGCGGCCGTCTCCTGTATGCCGAGACATCGGAAGGTCGCACTTGGTTTCTAAGAGCCACGGCATTTGATAAAAACGTACAAACGTTTTTCAAGACTCTCTGCGCCCATTGCCTTACCCTCTTCCGATCGGCGCTAATCACTCTCGGGTATCGCCCGCGGTGAGCGACTAACGCGATTCCACCCCAATGAGAGGAAAGGCATATGGTCGGCCTTAAGTCTGCAAAGAGTGGCATTGCCTTTCCTAGTGACCTGACTTTGTTGAAGCAGGTCTTTGATCGTGTTTGCGTTGAGGAAGGTATTCCCGTCGGTAGCGAGCAGGCGGAGCGCCTGAGCGTTAGCGCAATGGAACTCTTCTCAGATGGCGAATTTGACGAGACGGCAGTTCTTTATGAACGCCTTCGACTCTATGCCCGATTGTAGCGCGGAAAGAAAAGCGTTGACCTCCCAACATCAGGAAGTCCTGACGAGCCTTGTCGCTCGGTATGAAATCCTCGTGTCGATCCAAGACAGGATCGTTGAGCACGACCGGCGGTTCGGCCTGGCTTCCGAAGTGGACGAAGGCCTTTTAGATCGGCTGTTCGTATCGCTCGGCAAAGCCCGCACCGCCTTGATCCGCGAGGTCGGCTAAAAGCTCGGTCCTCGTTCACTGCACAGCTACTAGCCGCTGGTGCTCCGCATGGTTCAGTCGAGGTCCCTCTTTTGTTGGACGTCGGCGAGGCGGCGTTTACTCAAGCGGTTCGATCACCAGCGACAGGCTAAGCCTCAGAACCTTTCTGCCACTCTCGTCCCTGATATCCATGATGAGTTGCTGCCCATCGGGACCTTTCAGTTCGTCCTTCGCCAGCTCGGTCAACCCTTCGACGGCTGCATTGCGCGCTGCCTCAATCCCCTCGCATTCCAGACCCGTATTGTCTTCCACGAGATGCTGGCGATCGCCGCTATCAAAGAAATACCTTGGCATGTTGGCTTCCGTCATTAGAATGCCACGTCCGGGTCCTTCTGGTGCAGGTAAGTCGGATCAAAGTCCCCTGCCTGAACCAAACCCGGCCAATCGACGGCACGGAACTTTGTACCTGACATCGCGATCAGCCCGTCGCCTCGTAGCGCCTGAAGCGTGCGGTTCACGTGAACCACGGACAAACCCACCGCATCACCAAATGCTGCCTGGGTGATCGGCAGATCCGCGACGTGGTCCTCAATGCGTCCTGCAAACCGCAACCGCACAATGAGTTCGCATAACATGTGGGCCATACGAGCGTAGGCGTCCCGTCTCCCGACGTTGGTGACCCATTCCCGGTAGATTGCAGCGTCAATCAGGGTCGATCGCCAGAACGCGGCTGCAACGCGCGGGCGCTGTTCGCAAATCGAGCGAAGAGCGCTGTGGCGGATTAACCCCAATCTGCCGGGCGTCATGCTGGAGAAGCTGCAATCCATGACTGTGAGATGGATGCCGTGCAGATCCGGGAGATCGCCGGCGACAAAGAAGCTGGTGATCTGCCGCTTTCCCTCACCTGTGTGCTTGTATGAACATACTACGCCGTCCAAGACGACAAATGAGTTGGTTGGCCGATCGCCTTCTATGAGGATATCCCTGTTAGCCGGAACTTCCTTCTCCTGAATCTGGAGGCCTTCCAAGGCTGCGGCGTCATCATCGCTGATCTCAGCGATGCCACGCAGCTTGCGCATGAGCACGTCCGAGGAGAAAGCTGGACACAAGGGCTTGGTTACCTCCGTGGGTGTTACCGGCCGAACTTGCATTCGCCTCAGATGTTCCACGCTGCTGATGCGGATAAGAGGTGGACACGCCCGAGATGAAGCTGCGCATCTGGCATCTGCGCGGCGATCACGCTGAACTGGGCAGGCACCTCAACGCAACTAGCCTGGCGAGGCACGCCTGCCCTGCCTCCACAGCCTCCACCCGCCGACCAACATCAGCGCACCCCAAAGCAGGAAACTCAAATCCCAGTAGATCCATTGCTCCCGCGGGACGGTCTCGTTGACATGGTGGATGCCGAGGATCTGGTGATCCACCAGCCCTTCGACGAGGTGAATAAGCCAAATCCGATAAGCACTGTGCCGACCAGCATTTTTCCCGACCACCGAAGGTGCGATTGATGCGCGGCGCGCCAGAGCAGGAGCAGCCCAAGCACAACGAACAGATAGGTGGCGGCGTGGAACAGACCATCGAGGAGCGTGTTGAATCGTAGGTTTTCGACGCTGTCGGCGGGATAGCCGGCGCTGGTTAACATGTGGTGCCACTGGAGCAGCTGATGAAAGACGATGCCGTCGAAAAAGCCGCCCAAACCAAGGCCAAACAGAATATCTGCGAGCGTGGGAAACTGGCGGGGCTTCGCATCCAGGCTTGGCACGAGTTATTTCCTCCTCGGGCGAACAAGCGCAACGCCGACAACCAACTTTCGTTGCCGCAACCCAGCGGAATCACGTTCCGTTCACGCTGGCTAATATAGCCGATCGCCGAGAATCGAATAAATGCGTAATCGCGCCAATGTCGCGTCGATAGCGCAAGCTTGAGGAGCTAGCAGAACCCCTAGGTCCGCTCACCGAACTCTGCCCCGTTTCCAGGCGTCGTGCGACGATCGTCGGGTGGAGTCTGGATGACCTCCGCGTCTGTGCGGCCAAACTCCCGGCCGATTTGAAATGCCGCATACAGCGCGCCAAGACCGATTAAGAACCGAAGCATTTGGGATCTCCTTCGGCGGTAGAACTACACGGCCGGCAGTTGGTTCCACAGGGGCGGAACCACAACGTTGAACATCCGTTGCATTGGCCGTGGGTCAGGAGGACGCAACAGATGGCGTACAAGAGAACGAGCGACACGAGCCGAGTTAAGAAGGGTGCAGAACTCGAAGTTGAGCACCTGGCGGAGGTGACAGATGTGACGCCCAAACAGGCGCGGGCATTGCTTCGCAAGCACGGCGCAGACTGGCAACGGCTGAAGGACGAAGCTGAAGAGCTGAAGAAAGACGAATAGTCTTGGTTTCGATCTCCTGCCGGCGCGAGCGCCAGCTTTGCCGTGGAGGTGCGGGCGACTCGTGAAGTGTACGCCTTTTAAGACCAGTCGTGACTCAAATTGGCGGGCCGGCACGCATCATTGCACGAGCGATCGCGAGCCGCGCCTCGACCTTATTGCCGGCGGCGCTCGGCCGCAGCGAGCGCATGATCTCCCGACGCGTCCGTCCAGCATCCAGCATCCAGCATCCAGTATGCAGTCGGCGATCGCATGACAGCCTGGCTCCATGTCTCTTGTGCGCGCTGTGTTTTCGCTCGCTTTAACAAATGAGGATGCACTCTGATCCGGACAGGCTTATGAACTGATTGCCGTGGTGTCAGCGCACATCGTGCTCCTGCCCAGCAGGAGGAGCACATGAGAAAGCCTCTAGCACTTATCGTTGAGGACGAGCCGATGATCGTCATTGAGATCGAGGCCTCCCTTAAACAGGCTGGCTTTGCGGTAGCCTCGGAGCCGAGTTGCGTTCGTGCAAGACAAATTTTGGCCCTGGTTGAGCCGGACGTCGTCATCCTGGACGTGCTCTTGCAGGACGGCGTCAGCTCTTCGGTTGCTGAAGAACTCGTGGCCCGCAATATCCCTTTTTTTTAATTTATAGTGCCACGGACATTGAGGGCCGAGGTGAGGCCTTCAATGCCGGGACTTTTGTCGGGAAACCTGCCGACGGTTCCGTGCTTGTAGCTTTGGCCAGTTCGCTTGCCGCGCACCGCGCACTCTGATCACTTGGGCCCGTTTTCCTCTTGGCCGCTCATAATGGGGGTCGATCTAACGGAAGGGCGGCTGGCTAAAATCTGCGCCAGCGCATAAGATTTGAAATCGCCAGCCACGCATCAACGGGCGCTGACGCTTGGGAGCTATCGCACTCCTGCCCCAACGCTAGGCATTTGTGTTATGGCTGATGAAGCAAGACGGGCTCGCCTGTCGGACGATTATGTACGCGCGCTTGCGCGGGAGTCCGGTGCCACTGAGCAGCAGATACGGGACATTGCATCGCTAATCGGGCTTGATCGTGCCTCGATCCTGAGAGAAGCGCGTCTCTTGCGCCGTGATCTAGGGCCGAAGCTTTAAGGCTTTTCCTGCAGACGGTCCGCGAGTCATCGACGGGCGTCAGCCTTCTCGGCTCAGGTTGCAACTTTAAAGGCAACATCGGCGTGAACTCTGGTGAGCATATCTACCGTGTACCAGGCCAAGAATATTACAATGAGACGCTGATTACCTCGAGCAAAGGTGAACGGTGGTTTTGCAGCGAGGCCGGGGCGCGATCGGCCGCTGGCGGAAGGCGACGCGATGAAAACAAAGCTGACGAGCGCCGCCTCTGAAAGACCCGATTAGCAGATAGCCGACAAGCCGTGCTACATGGGCGATGAAAATTTACCCATTTAACGAATCGAGCTAGCGCGGGTTCTGCGTGCCAGCCTTACGCATCATCGGATGCGAATGGTCGTGTTGCGCGGTGAGATCGCCCAACTCCGAATGGAGATCAGAGACGCCACTGCCATCAGCGCTCATATACGAGCTGCTAGCGCTATGAGGGAATGACGCCAGAACCGCGATCCCATGTATTGCCGCCTATCGCAATCTCGTTGAGACCAGAAGCACCCAGATCGTGCTTGGCGCACTGCATCGGCGTCAAAGTTCATCGTTCGCATTTCAGCGACCGAGCTCGGCGCGAAGTTCTCGCCTACCGCGCGCAGGACGCTTGGCTCCAGCTATTCGGCAGCGATCTGGAGAGTGCGTTCAACATGGATCCTGCAGTGCTGTTGGTGGCCACTGTCTGCGTCCACTGAGGTGGGCGAACAGCTAGCGCTCGATTCCTGCAATTGATTGAATTTCCCGCCTATAAGAACGGAAGCTTGCCGCGCCAAAATGTTCGCACGTTCGACGCCTGCCATTGGTTATTACGCGCTGTTCGAACCCAGCGGCTGTTCATTTACGCGGGATTTCAAATTGGCCGTGAGTTCGGCCGCACCGAGGCATCCAGATTCCACCCGACGATCGTCGCCGGACGCCTGAAAACGGGGCAAAGTTCGGTGAGCGGACCTAGGGGTTCTGGTAGCTCCCTCGAGCTGCGCTATCTACGCCACATGGCGCGAGCAAACTCAGTTACTCCTCGTCGCCGAAATCCAACGAGGACGCAGCCTGCCTCGGAACAATGCCGCTGCCATGTGGTTTTCTAGGATGACCTACAACGAAACGACCAACCCCGTCCTAACTGGCATCAGGGCCGTTGCCCGCGCTGCCAACAGGGGCAAGCTATCTCAAGCTGGCGCGGAGTTGCGATGTATGCGGATTGAATTTCTCGTTCGCCGATCCGGCTGACGGCCCGGCCTTCTTTTCCATGTCAATCGTGGCGTTCCCGGCGCTGGCTTTCGCACTATGGTTTCAGCTCACGTATGAGCCGTCCTATTGGATGCATGCGCTCACCACCTTGCCCCTCACCGTTGGCGCGTGTGTTGCATTGCTAAGACCGTTCAAAGGCTGGCTAGTTTGCTCGCAGTACGTCCACAAGGCTGAGGAAGGCTCCATCGACCGAGCATGGCATGCAGCCGAAGCTGAGCGCCAACGGCAGCAGCCGCCGAGCACGTGAAGTGTATTGGCCAAGGAGGTAGGTAGAGCCGCAGCACCTTTTTGCCCGCCAATGCTCCCAACTACCGGTTCCGATTCGTAGCTGATACACGGCGCAGAACGATGTCGGATATACTCGCCGCGGAGGTGCTTGATATGCAGTTTCACCGCCTCTGGCCCACTGCTTCGCCGGCCGTTTCTTCAACTCTTTGGGCAGTGGACCGGCGTGTTCCCGAAGCCTTGCGGTCGGTGATCGCATTCTCGATCTCAAGCTCTCTGGCGGCTTCGATGAGCCCAGTGTATTTGCGCGTCCAATTCGCACCGGTTTTCGTGAAAACGCGGATAGGCACGCTCGGAACAAATCCGCCATCCGCCGCTTAGAGAAGTCTAGGGCCATTGGGATGGACTGGCGAGGACCAAACGTGGCGAATTATCTGACACTGCCTACGACTACATCGAAGGGTCGGGTCAGGGTGGTCGTGGAAACACCGCGTGGCGCCGAAGCAAAGTTGACTTACAAACCCAAGAAGAAGCTTTTCGAATATACGCGGCCGCTTCCAGCAGGCCTAGCCTACCCCTACGACTGGGGCTTTCTGCCTTCTACGCTGGGCGACGATGGCGATGCCCTCGACGGTCTAGTCATCCATGAGGCAGCCAGCGCTCCCGGTGTTGTCATCAAGTGCGATCTGCTGGCGGCCCTTCGTGTCATGCAAACGGAGAACGGCGAGACCGTGAGAAACGATCGCTATGTATTTTGCCCGCACAAGCAAGATGCGCATAGCGAGTCTCTCCTTGGCGAGAATATTCCGGATCGTTTGCGATCCGAGATCGAGCAGTTTTTCCTGGCGTCGGTGTCCGGCACCGACAAGCAGATCGAATTCGAAGGGTGGCACGATTCCAGCCAAGCTCTCCGGAACATCCATCGGGCCATGAGAACTTTCGAGCGGAAACAGCGAGCCGCCGGTCTCTGAGTGCTCCCACCATATTGATAAGAATGTAACTTGAGAACACAAGGCTGCCTGGACGCCGGTTGGGCACCTTCCCGGGTCCAACATCGGCGAAGTGCACACGCAAACTGCCGCTGGGTAGCGAAGTCCCAGATCATGCAAGTGCCGGTTCGCGAAAGCGATTTATGCCGTGAAGAATATGGATGGCGAAAGGGTTAGACGGTGGGGAGCGCCAGCGCGATGCGTCGTTTGAATTGCCGACAACGGTGGCGCTCGTTGCTAACGTGACTTTCGCCGAAGCCCCCGATCATAGCGGCTTGTTGATTGTCCCCAGCAACCGCTCATATTCCCGCTCCGGCTCGCTGTAGGTGCCATCGGCCAACTGGAACAGACCATCACGATCCCTGATGACGATCTCACCCCGCGTGGCTCTGATCAGGCCCCTGCCCTCAAGCTCCTGGATTGCAACCGTGACACCCGGTCGCCGCACACCGAGCATGACGGACATGAATTCGTGGGTGATTGCAAGCCGGTCGCCGCGGGCGCGATCGTGACACATCAGAAGCCAGCGAGCCAAACGTTCGTCCAACTTCGACCGTGCGTTCACCAGGGCGGTGTAGCTGGTCTGAATATAAAGGGTCTGGACATAGAGAAGCAGAAGGGCTTTCAGCGTAGTGCTCTCAGACAGAGCAGACGACAGTGCCGGGGCTGGAATTCGCAAGCCGCTTCCCGCCAGCTGCATATAGGTGTCATGTGGGGCGCGATCGCCACCTAGAGCCACTAAGGCTCCGGTCATGCCTTCCAAGCCGATCAGGCCGACCTCGGTATCCCGGCCCTTAGGTATTTTGGCGACGACCGACGCGATGCCCTCTTCTAGGAAATACACGTGTCCGATAACGGACTTCGCCGACTCAAGCTGGGTCCGGATCGGCAGCGCTACCCGTTCCATGTGGGGTTCGAGCGATGCCAGATCGCTAGGGAAAAGTCGCCGCAGTAAATTATTTTGATAGAGCGTATTGGGCTGGTTAAACATGACTCCACCCTCGGTAGGGCAAGAGCTTTCCGATCTCCCAGCCGTTCGCGCCCGTGACAACGTGCGAACGATGAAACTATATATGGGGTTCTAAAGTCCGAAAGCCAGTCACTTAGGCATTAAGGGCGGGCACCGGGCTTTGTAGCGGCATCCGAGAAAGGAAATCGCAACACCAATGCGTGATTTTCGTTGCATATCTCAAAGACCGCGCCTGTCAGCACTGGCTTCCCGCTGAGCAGTCCTTCCGCCAGGATCTCCTTGGCGGAGGCCATCGCGTTCTCCTCAGCCTGCGCCAAATCCGCAAATTCCTGCCCCTCGAGGTCCTCCACGAGGTGCCCCTCCTCGTTCCGGATATGGAAAAAATATCTCGGCATGCTCACTCCACCTCCATGGCTATCTAGATGCATAGAGGCTCACGGATAGTGTCGGAAACGTACCAACCGGGGGATATATGAACCGGACACTCGACGTGTCGGACTGCCTTGAGCGCCTTCGCCGGCCAGCGGTCATCTGACGCTGTCGGTGATTTCTGACCTGTCGAACAGCACGCCGAGACCATGCTCGACGGCACAGGCGGCAATCATGTCATCAAGGGCTTTGCCGGACACAGGGCAATTGGGGAGGACTTCCCGTATGGCGGTTTCAGCCCTCGATGTGGAAACCACATCGTGCCGCCTTTTCCTGGTCTCCATATAGTGGTCGACCAGGGATTTCAGACGCCTTGCCGCAATCTCATCTGCAAACATTGTTGTTCACTCCTGTCAGTCAGATCGCCCGGCGACAATCGCCCGCCCTGGTACGAGGACGGGCCAATCCGATCGAGTGACCGGTGATCCGAGTGAGGGACCTGGATCGCCAAAGTAAGCTTGAGCCGGATTATTCGTTCCAAGGCGGCTACGGCTTGGTAATTCCCGTACATTAATTCCTATGCTGAGGTCTGAGGCGGCAAAGCTTGCGTGAGCTGCACCAAGCCCTTCTTTTGGCGCACGTCGAATCTCGCCGCCGGCCAAGCGGCGCAGGAAGCCGGCGCGTTCCGGCACCGCCGCGGATGATTGGAGAGCGCCACGTGCAGCGTGCCTACTACCACCTCTTCACCTTCCAATCCCTCTTCGGTTGCGGTGCCGGTGCCCCAGAAGAGCGGTTTCAATTCTCAGTCGTTGTTGCCGGAGCCGAGCCGTCTTTGCATTTCGTGCCGCGCGCTCGACCTCGATCAATTCCCGCGCAGCATCCGACGTGCGCTCCTTTCTGTCTTGTTTTTCTTTGTCGGTGAATTTTGCCGCATTGTTCTCCCCGATCCGACAGCACAGCGCTTGTTGCCGCACTGAAATTGTCGCCAAATCAGGTTCCAACAGCACAGCACAAAAATTGCCACATTCTTCGGCACGGCGGGCTGCATCGGCTCCCCAAAGCGCACGCCGCTCCTCTGGAACGCTTCGACCACTTTGCCCGTTGTTCAAGGCACCTGCAGGAGGCTGGGCATGAAAACACTCCCCCACCGATTATTGCTGCCGGCTGTGATTACATGGCTGCTCTTTACCGTTCAGACATTTGCTCAGACTGGGCAGCAAGACGATCTACCCGGGCAAGGCGCATCGCCGACGACGGAAGATTCTCAGGACCCGCAAGACGTCGGCGTTGACGTTTCGCTCGGTAGGCAAGAGGTGAAACAGAAAATCGCAGCCAAGCTCGGAATATCTGAGACTGAGGTGCCTCTGGCTGTGCATGTTCCCATCGAGCTCGCTGAGCGGGTCTGCGAAAAAGAGGTGTTCGATGCGCGCTCGAACACGAACCGAAGCTGCACCGCGACCAAATACATCCCCGAGATTGCCGAGGCCGCGCGAAATCATCCACAGACCTCCGCGGTTCCGGAGCAATAGGCTCGTAGCAGGTAAAGGGCTCGCCATTCCCCCGCGTATGGGTCGCGACAGCTCGCCCTTAAGCGCAAATAGAGCGGCGCCTCTGCACGTCACCGTTTCGCGGTGTCAGAGTCCCGCTCGTCGCGTCTGAGAAACTCGCTGGTGACTGTGCCGAGCCTGTTTTCCAACCAGTCGGCCATCGCCTCTTCTTCGCGCAAATTTGCTTTGCACGCGCTTTGGGTCTCGAGGTCGCCGACCTCGTCGGCTGCGGCAATGAGCATCTTGTAGCTGGCGATTTCCATATGCTCGAACGTGTAGCTGGCTAGCGATCCTTTCATCACCTCGTCGCCTGCAAAAATGCCGCTGATATTCTGTCCGAAGGCGATTATCTTACCCCCGGCATCCTTCAGGGTCGAAGATCCATCGCCAATCCGGTCGAGGCATTGTTCGAGACGTTTCGCCTGTTGCCTCGTTTCTTCGAGATGCGTGTTCATCCGGTCGCGAATCTCGGGATAGTTTTCCAGACGCTCGATTTGGCCGCTCAAAATGGTCTCGGCCTGTTCTTCCATGGCGTGAGCGTCGCGAAGCCACTGCACCAGACGTTCCTTGGGCTCTATCATGTCGGTCTCCGTTGGGGCAGCATTGTCTTACTGCCATCGCAACGTCGCCACAGACCGTTGGTTCCGATCGCCCGCCAAGTGCAGTCGATACTCGTGGCCCGTGCTCTCTCCCAAGAAGCGCGGGCTTCGCATTGTCAATCCGATACTCCGGAATCGCCGCGGATATCTCGCCTGAACACAATGCTACCGCAGCAGATCGGCGACTATCCCCAGCTCGAGGGCCTCTTCAGCGTGGATGTAGCAATTGGTTGTCGCACGGCGGTAGAGTTCGTCAACGCTAAGCGAACTGCCCTCAACGAGCTCCTTAAAGCCCTCTATTTCCAGTCGCTCCGCTGTCTCAAGTAGCGCAAGCTGCTCGCGCACAATCTGAATGGAAGATTTCATCGGGCCATTCAGTTCGACACTCGTCTGCATACGGCGCTCATGCACCAGGAGAACCGCGTCCGT
>NZ_JBVVQU010000077.1:0-23367 GCF_055811555.1 Mesorhizobium sp. WSM4813 | reverse complement strand
GGCTGCTGTTTTTCGACGAGGTGCCGAAGATCACCACCGTTCTCGGCGCAGTTTTGATCTGCGGAGCGGGGCTGTTCGCCCTAAGACCTGCGAGGTGAAGCGCTGTTCTGGCAAATTCGGCGTCGTCTAAGACCCCGAAATGGCCTGGGTAAATTAGGGGAGCCAATGATCAGACGGCTCTAGTCAGGAACAAAGTCGAATATCCGTGATTTTGTATGTTGCCCAGAGTGGCGAGACCGATAGCTATCCAACGGGTGTTCCATGGATTCTCCAACGTTGCCTCCGCCCCCTCCGACTGAACTCAGCCAAGCACTAAAGCGCAATATCCAAGCGATTGAGGAGCGCCGGGCGAAGGAAGCAAGCGAGGCAACTTTGGAAGAGAAGATCGCTGAAGCGATTACTTCTTTTACGGGCAGTATGCGTTTCGTGTACCTTCACTTGGCCGTGTATGGCGGCTGGATCGTCACGAACTTGGGCTGGATACCGATCACTCCGCCATTTGATCCGACATTCGTGATATTGGCTATGGTAGCTTCCGTCGAAGCCATATTCCTCTCGACGTTTGTGCTGATCAGCCAAAACCGGATGTCAGCTGCCGCAGACAAGCGGGCGGATTTGGACCTTCAGGTGAGCCTGCTGACGGAGCACGAACTCACAAAGCTTATTGAACTTGTCGATTCGATAGCGGATCGGTTGAATGTAAAACCAGCCATAAGCGATATAGAAGTCGGCGAGATTAAGAGGGACGTTGCGCCAGAAGCAGTGCTGGACGAGATCGAATCGAAGCAGCAGGAGACTGCGAAGAAGCTGGACCAGCACTAGTGTCGTAATTTCGAAGTTCGGTTGATTTTGATTTGGGACTTAGGTCGAACTTCGAAATAAAAACGACAGTCGGAATTTTAGATTGCTACTGTCGGCAATGCTACAGGAGCTTCATATCTTCGTAGGTGGTCACGAAGGTCACTGACGTATCCAGTTTTGCCTCCAGCTCATGGATGGAGGTCTCCTTCCAGCGCGCCCTGGTCTTCAGCCAGAAAATCGCTGCAGTCACGGACTCACGTCCTTCACCGGTCGCCCTGCGGTAGAGGCTTTCAGCGACCCGTGCGTTGGCCTTGATGGCGGCGCCGCTCTCGAGCTCATGAGCGTAGGTCGCCTTGAGGTCCTGCTCGTCTGTGGCGAGCACGCAGGCGATGTCGACCGTGCTAAGCCCGAAGCCGGCCAGTGCCTCCACCCTGGAGCTCAGTGGTCGTGCAGACTGAGTGGGGTCGAATTCGTCGGACATTCGGCTTAGTCCGCACCAGAGATGGTGACGGCATCGTTTGCTGGTGGCGTGCCGGCAGGAGTCTTGCCCAAGCTTGCAGGATCCGGAGCGCGAAGGATGATGCGGCGGATCTCTTGCACCTGTTCGATCGGCTTCCCGTCTAGGCCTGAGTGATCGTTGACCGAGGTCTCCTTCCAGCGTCCGCGTGCCTTGAGCCAGAAGATGGCGGCGATAACCGTTTCCCGACCTTCGCCCGTTGGCTTGCGGAAGAGGTGTTGCGCCTCATCTCGGCCGTTAACTACCCTCGGCTCTCCACCCTGAAAGCCGACTTCCTCCACCAACGCTGGCAATGCATAGGGATGAGTTTCAGGGGTACTCAGTCACCGGCGGCTTATGAAGAAGTCACAACAATAGCCGTTGAAATTTCCTTGCCTTCACGGAGGTAACTGTGCGGAACGCTTGAGTCGAAATATACAGCGTCCCCCGTATCCAGAGCGGCATCCTTGCCATCCACATTGACTATCAGCCGACCGCTGAGCACGTAGATGAACTCAGCGCTGCCATGTTGATGCGGCTCTGAGGGCGGCGAATCGACCGGGAACTCGGCGTAGAACGCCTGCATGCGGCGGTTAGAAGCTGGATAGTCCAAGCTTTCGAATAGGTAGGCCGGGTGCGTTTCGCCCGGCGGGCTTGGAAGTTTGAGACGCTGCTGCTTTCGGACGATCGCGATGAGCGGCTCCTCCTTATCGGCATTGAAGAAGTGATCGAGGCCGACGCCGAAAACCATGGCGATCCGAAGTAGCGTGGGCAGCGTTGGAAACATCTGCCCGCGCTCGATCTTCGACAGCATCGCAGGCGAGAGCCCTGTATGCCCGGCCAACTGCACGAGCCCCAGCTTCTTTCTCAGACGCAGTGCCTTGATACGAGGGCCGATCGCATAGCGCTGGAGTTCGTTAGAAAGCGTGTCGGAGAGCACGTGGCAAAATTCCTTTTCGTTTCGGGAAACTATGACAACGATATTATCTTCACAAGATAATTCTCTATCTGTTCACGAAAATTTGAGTGGTATGAAAACTAATTTTCTCCACATGAAAGCCATGAGGTGCATTCCGCACCGGTCATCGAGAGGAGAAATGCCATGAAGTTCAAAAGTGTTTTGTTCGCTGCAGCGATCACGCTCGGCAGCAGCGTCAGCGCGTTCGCCGCGGAGAAGGATGTCCTCGACACTGCGGTGGAAGCGGGTAAGTTCAAGACGCTGGGTGCCGCGCTCGAAGCGGCAGGCCTGGTCGCCACTCTCAAAGGCACGGGTCCGTTCACGGTCTTTGCTCCGACCGATGAAGCCTTCGCGAAATTGCCGGCCGGTACCGTCGAAAACCTGCTGAAGCCGGAGAACAAGCAAAAGCTCACTGAGATCCTCACCTACCATGTGGTCGCGGGGAAGGTGATGGCTGCGGACGTGGCGGGTATCGATGAAGCAAAGTCGGTAAATGGCAAAATGATCGACATCGAAGTCGAGGGCTCCACCGTCAAGGTCAACAATGCCGCCGTCACTGCTGCCGATCTTGCTGCCTCGAACGGCGTCATCCATGTCATCGACAAGGTGATCATGCCGCCGCAAGGCTGACCTCTCATCCCTTGACCTGGAGAAGAACCATGAAGTTCATCCACATCCTCACGCTCATCCTCGTTATCGTTGGCGGGTTGAACTGGGGGCTGGTCGGACTATTCAGCTTTGACCTCGTGGCCGCCATCTTCGGGGCTGGCTCGGGGTTCGCCAGGATCGTCTACGTCTTGGTGGGGCTATCGGCAGCGTGGCAGATTATCCTGCTGCTTTATGCAATGAGCTCCGGCGAGTTTGCCGCTGGCCAGAACCGATAACGCCTTTGGAGGGACCCGCTGCCTCGTCGGCGGCTCCCTCCATCTTTTGGCTGATGGACATGCATTCCCTTCTCGTGCTGGTCGCCTTCGAGGTCGCGAGCTTCGCTGCGGCGGCTACCGGCGTGATCTTTAGGCCAGGCGACTGGTACAAGCAGCTCGACAAGCCAAGATGGCGCCCGCCTGATTGGCTGTTCGCCCCGGTCTGGACGGTTCTCTATGCATCGATCGGACTGTCGGGCTGGCTCGTATGGCTAGAGGCAGGCATTGCCGGCGCAGCACTGCCTCTCAGTGTAAATGCAGTCCAACTTCTGCTCAATGCTGCGTGGTCGCCGATCTTTTTTGGACTTCACCGACCCGGGCTGGCCGTGGTCGAGATCATGGTGCTTTGGGCTGCGATCCTGGCGACGATTATAATGTTTCACCCCGTGAATGCGGCCGCTGCCTTGCTGCTTGTTCCTTACCTGGCGTGGGTGAGTTTCGCGGCGGCACTTAACTTGTCCATCTGGCGGCGCAACCGCTCGAAACCACTGCTGCAGGGCGTCCGATGAGACCCCGGTGGGTCGTCGTGAACGATCGGATGCAGCAAGGCTACCGGTACGCTCTCGTTGCGCTGACTGGCCGTGACTTTCATCCCGATTTCCGGCCAGACTTGACACCGGCCGAGATGCTCGCGCTCGGCGTGTTCGGCGGCAAGTACATGACGGATTGTCGCGACGAATTCCCCAACAGCTGGTTTGCAGAGGCCCGGCTGTCGTCGCTGCGAAAAGATCCGTCACTTAACTGGTTCTGTGTGGACGCCAGCCAACCGCTCAGCGTCTGGCGAGCCAAGGGATGGATACATCCCGACGATCCGCGTGGCTGGTTCCAGTGGTATTGCCGTTACCACCAAGGTCGTCGCATGCCCGGCGAGGACGAGCGACAGATCGCCCGTTGGAAAGCTATTCGCCGCCATATCGCGCAGCTTCGCCGAGCCTGCGAGCCTGGGGACTGCTGGTGCCGGCCGCGCCAGCGCCAGGCTCTGCTGCATTGGGCATATGACAGCCGTTCGATTTAACCCTTATGCCGCTGCTGTGCTGAAAAACGTCAATCTTCCTCGCTGCGAAGGGAGGACGAATCGCTCGACTGCCGGTGACCTAGTATTTTTAGTGTTATTCTGCCTATGGTTTGCGTCTCGACCTAGAGGGCAGCGCTGCGACCGAGGGCTAGAACCTGCACATGCGGGAATCACTTGGCGAACTCGAAGCTAGGATTGGGCTTCTCACGCGCGAGCTCAACGAAGCGCGCGAACGCGAGACGGCGATCCGCGAGCTGCTTCGCGTCATCGCCTCGTCGCCGACCGATATCAAGCCGGTCCTCGACGCTGTGGCGGCGAGCGCCGCCCGTCTTTGCGACGCCTACGACGTGATCATCCGGCTCAAGAAGGACGATATGCTCCATCTCGGTGCCCATTCTGGCCCGATCGCGGTCGATGAGGCGCCGTGGCCGCTGGAGCGCGACCGGGTAATGGCGCGGTCGGTGATCGATGCGGGGACCGTGCAGGTTGAAGACCTGTCCGAGGCCGGGGCCGAATTCGCGGCAGGCCGGGAAATGGCCATCCAGTACGGTTTTCGCACCATTCTGGCGACAGCTCTTGTGTGCGATGGAAGAGCGATCGGTGCGATTAGCCTGCGGCGAAGAGAGGTGAGACCGTTCAGCGACAGGCAGATCGAGCTTCTGAAGACCTTCGCCGACCAGGCCGTGATCGCCATCTCGAACGTGCGGCTGTTCGAAGAAGTGCAGGCGCGGACGGCCGAACTCAGCGAAGCGCTGGCTCAGCAGACCGCGACGGCCGACGTGCTCAAGGTAATCAGCCGGTCGGCCTTCGACCTTGAACCCGTACTGCAGACGCTACTCGATTCGGCGATCCGCCTGGCCGGCGGTGATATGGGCGCGATCTCACTGCGCGATGGCGATTGGCTACGGGTCATGACCGGGACCGGTTGGACCGATGAACTTCGCGCTTATGAGAAGAGCCATCCACACCCGATCGGGCGTGGGACATTTCAAGGTCGAGCCGCCCTCGAAGGGGCAACCGTTCATGTGCCCGACGTGTCCAAGGATATGGAATACAAAAGGCCGGAAGCGGCGACCATGGGCGATTTCCGCGCGGCCCTTTCGGTCCCTCTCAAGCGAGGCCAAGAGGTGATCGGTGTCTTCGGCATGGTGAGGCGAACCGTGGGGCCGTTCTCACGACGCCAGATCGAACTTGTAGAGAGTTTCGCCGACCAGGCGGTCATCGCAATCGAGAACGTGCGTCTCTTCGACGAGGTGCAGGCGCGCAATCGCGAAGTGACCGAGGCCCTGGAGCGGGAGACCGCGACCGGCTCCATCCTGCGCGTCATCGCTGCGTCCCCGACTGACATCCAACCGGTTCTTGACGCCGTCGCGGAAAGCGCCGCGCGTCTCTGCGATGCCCATGACGCGACGATCTATCTGCGGCAGGGCGATCGCTTGGCGGTCGGGGCGCATCATGGGCCGATCCCGGTCGACGACGCCGGGCTGCCTGTCGCCCGCGACGTGGTCACCGGTCGCGCGGTGCTCGACCGGGCACCGGTCCATGTTCATGACCTGACCGAGGCGGGTGTAGACTTTGCAACGGGCAGGGCAATGGCCCACCGGCTCGGCTTCCGCACCATCCTTGCGATCCCACTGCTGCGTGACGGGGAGGCGGTCGGAGCGCTGATGATCCGGCGCATCGAGATGCGGCCCTTCACCGACAAGCAGATCGCGCTGCTCAAGACTTTCGCCCACCAGGCCGTCATCGCCATCTCGAACGTGCGGCTGTTCGAGGAAGTACAGGCGCGCACGGCCGAGCTCAGCGAAGCGCTGCAGCAGCAGACGGCCACAGCCGACGTGCTCAAGGTGATTAGCCGCTCCGCCTTCGACCTAGGGGCCGTTCTCGACACGTTGATCGCTTCCGCCTGCCAGCTCTGCAATGCCGAAATGGGCCTCATATTTCTGGCGCGCGACGGGTCCTTCTCTCCGGAGGCGAGCCACGGCACGCCACCCGGGTACCTGGAGTTCGTGCGAACCCATCCGATCAAGCCGGGACGCGAGACGTTCACGGGACGGGCGGCGCTGACCAAGGCGGTCGTGAATGTCGCCGACGCGCTCGAGGATAAGGAATTCACGTTTGCCGAGGCCCGCGACCGCGCCGGCTATCGCGCCATGCTTGCCGTGCCGCTGTTGCGGCAGGGCGAAGTGATCGGCGTCTTCGCGATGCCCCGTCGCATGCCGGGCGCGTTCAGCGACAAGCAAGTCGAACTCGTGCAGACCTTCGCCGACCAGGCCGTCATTGCGATCGAGAACGTCCGGCTTTTCGAGGAAGTGCAGCAGCGGACGCGGGAGGCCACGGAAGCCCTGGAGTACCAGACGGCGACCAGCGATGTGCTTAGCGTCATCAGCCGCTCGCCCACCGATGTGCAGCCAGTATTCAACATGATCGCGCAAAGCGCCGCCCGTCTATGCGAAGCGCAGTGCTGCTTTGTCTACAGATATGATGGCGAGCTTTTGCACTTCGTCGCGCATCACGGCATCACCGAAGAAAGCGTTGAGATCGTGCGCAACACCTTTCCCGTGGCACCTACTCGCGGCAGCGCCGCGGAACGGGCGATTCTCTATCTTGACGTGGCGCAGATCCCGGACCTCACCTTGGATAGTGAATTCACGCATCGCGCCGCCGCGGCTTTCTCGGGCCTGCGCAGCGCTGTCGCCGTGCCGGTTCTGCGTGACGGCCTGCCCATCGGTTGCATAGCAGTCGGGCGTGCTGAGACGGGCTTTCTTGCCGCCAAGCAAGTCGAACTTCTGAAAACCTTCGCCGACCAGGCCGTGATCGCCATCGAGAATGTCCGCCTGTTTGATGAGGTCCAGGCGCGCACCGAGGAACTGTCGCGCTCGCTGGACGACCTGCGCAAGGCCCAGGATCGGCTCGTGCAGACCGAAAAGCTCGCCTCGCTCGGCCAGCTGACCGCGGGAATAGCGCACGAGATCAAGAACCCGCTCAACTTCGTCAACAATTTTTCCTCGCTGTCCGGCGACCTGATCGTGGAGCTGCGCGACGCGCTGCAAGGCGCGGCGCTTGACGACAAGACCC
The DNA here is from genome assembly GCF_055811555.1 of Mesorhizobium sp. WSM4813. Classification (NCBI taxonomy): domain Bacteria; kingdom Pseudomonadati; phylum Pseudomonadota; class Alphaproteobacteria; order Hyphomicrobiales; family Phyllobacteriaceae; genus Mesorhizobium; species Mesorhizobium sp. WSM4813. The sequence continues at coordinate 16,096 of NZ_JBVVQU010000077.1, read as the reverse complement.
GCGCGGAGATCGACGACTTGTCGGATATGCTGAAGGGCAATCTCGAGAAGGTGGTGCAGCACGGCAAGCGCGCCGACTCGATCGTCAGGAACATGCTGCTCCACTCGCGCTCAGGCTCGGACGAGCACCGGCCGGTCGACATCAACGCGGTCGTGGAGGAGAGCTTAAACCTTGCCTATCATGGCGCCCGCGCCGAGGGGAAAGGCTTCAACATCATGTTGGAAAGGAGTTTCGATCCAGGCGCCGGCGAGGTCGATCTCTTTCCGCAGGAGATCACTCGCGTGCTGTTGAACCTGATCTCCAACGGCTTTTACGCGACGACGAAACGGCGGGCGGCTGAAGGCGAAAGCGGTTACGAGCCGGTGATGGCGGCATCGACGAAAAGCCTGGGCGATGCGGTCGAGATCAGGATCCGTGATAATGGCACCGGCATCCCGCCGGAGGTCAAGGAAAAAATGTTCAACCCGTTCTTCACCACCAAGCCGGCGGGCGAGGGTACGGGGCTCGGCCTGTCCTTGAGCCACGACATCGTCGTGAAACAGCACGCAGGCACCATAGAGGTCGACACCGAGCCGGGCGCCTTCACCGAATTCCGCATCGTCTTGCCGCGCGGGGCCGCGACGCTCGCCAAAGCAGGAGGCAACGCTTGAGTCTGCTCATCCTGGTCGTGGACGACGAGCCTGATGTGGAGGTGCTGTTCAGACAGCAGTTCCGGCGCGATCTTAGGGCAGGACGCTTCGCCATGGCCTTCGCGCTTTCGGCGCCGCAGGCGCTCAACGTAATCGAGGCAGCGGACAGCGCCTCGCTGATCCTCATCCTGTCGGATATCAACATGCCGGGCATGAGCGGCCTGGAGCTTCTGCCGAAAGCGAGGGCGTTGCGTCCCGATGTGCCCGTGATCATGATCACCGCCTATGGGGACGCAGAGACCAAGAGGAAGGCGCTGGAAAACGGCGCCGAGGCACTCTTGACGAAGCCGCTCGATTTCGTCGCGCTACGCGGCGAGATCGACGTTCGCGTCGGGCTCGCGGCATGACGGCGGTGATCCTGGTCGTCGACGACGAGCCGGACCTGGAGCCGCTGGTCCTGCAGAAATTCCGCCACCAGATCCGCGACGGCGCCGTGAGCTTTATCTTCGCCCGCGACGGCGTCGAGGCGCTCGACCTGATCGCCGCCAATCCCGACATCGAAATGGTCGTTACCGACATCAACATGCCGCGCATGGACGGGCTGTCGCTTCTTGCGAAGCTCCAGGACGCCGAGGAGCGGCTGTCGACCATCATCGTCTCGGCCTATGGCGACATGGCCAACATCCGGACCGCAATGAACCGCGGGGCCTTCGATTTCCTGATGAAGCCGATCGATTTCGCCGACCTCGAGACGACTATCGCTAAGACGCTGAGGCACCTTTCCCTTCTGCGCGACGCGCGGGGCAAGCAGGTGGCGGCCGAGCGCGCGCACGCCGCGCTGTCGCGCTACTTCTCCCCCAACCTCGCCGAGCGGCTCGCCGGCGACGCTGGCGAGCTTGCCGGGCAGCGACGCGAGGTGGCGTCGCTCTTCACTGACATCGCCGGCTTCACTGCGCTGGCGGAAACGCTCGACCCGGCGGTACTGGGCGAACTCCTCAACGCGTACCTCGCCGGCATGACCGACATCGTTTTCCACCACGAGGGCACGGTGGCCAAGATCGTCGGGGACGCACTGCATGTGCTCTTCGGCGCGCCGGGCGAGCAGCCCGACCATGCCGCCCGCGCGGTCAACATCGCGGCGCGGCTGGAAGCCGCCAACAAGCAACTAGGCACCCGTATTTGCGTGAGCGAGAGCGTCGCGAGACAGGTTGCGAATTTTCGAGGGCGGCCGGTGGGTGACCTCGTGTTGAGAGGACGAACGGAGTCGCTGCGCGCTTTCGAGCCACTGCGGCCTGAACAATGCGATGACCTCGCGACGAAGGATTACCTCGCGGCTTTCGCTAAGCTGGAAGCCGGCGACCCTAGTGCGGTCACCTCGTTCGCTGCTGAGGTAGGCAGGCGCGCAGAGGACCAGCTTGCGAGCTTCCACTTGAAGCGATTGCTGAACGGCGCGACAGGTCCGCGGATCAACATGGATTGATCGGGCCTACGTTCAAATGTCCACTTCCGCTCACTTCGATCTACTAGCTAGCAAATTTGATGCCTATGCCGAGCGGTTGACGGCGTGGCTGAGAACGGAATCGAACAGGCCGCGCAAGCAGAAGCGCACGATCAAGCAGTTGCGCGCCGATCTGATGAGCCTCGGCTATGAGGGCTCTTATGGCCGTATGGCCGTTTTTCGCATGAATGGAAAGAAGACCGGCAGCAAAAATCGTCTATTCGGTCGAGGTCGATCAGGGCGGCGGGCGCTGGCTGTCGATCCTCGAGCACGCGCAAGCCATCGCCGAGGGTGCCCGCGCGGGCGTCGGCGCGGCGGTGCGCATCACAGAGGAGACGGTGCGCGACGGGCTGAAGCGCCCGAAAGGGTTTTGTGGAGGCGGGCTCCTCACGTTCTGTTCACTCTGGCTAATATAAGGCGGCTGCCTAAATCGAAAGGTGCGTAAAATTGCAAGTACCGGCGCCCGCCGGCTGGCGTTCATTGAACCGTTGAGCCGACTTTTGTGGAGAAGCGGAAGTAAGGTCCGCGGGAGAAGTAGCGCGGCGGCTGGTCTGCTAGCCGACTTGCCTGCGCTCCTCAGAGCGTCGCCAGCCGCGAATTTGTTATGGCTTTTCCATAGGCTTGCCGCAGCGTCCGCTTCTCCTCCAGCGCAACGATCACACTTGTGGCAAAATCCGTCTTGTACATGATGGCGAGCCGTGTCAGCCCGCCTGGCGTGAAGACGTTGATCTCCAGAAGTTTGTCGCCGACGATGTCGAGCCCAACCAGAAACATACCGTCGCTGATCAACTTGGGACGGACTATCTCGGCAATGCTCAACATCGTGCCCGTTACCTTAACTTTGCGGGCTGTTCCGGCGGCATGGATATTGGACCGGACGTCGCCCTTGGCTGGAACTCGGCGAAAGGCCGCGTAGCTGCCCTCGCGCATCAGCGGCAGGCCGTTCATCAGGAAAAGACGTACGTCACCGGCCTTAGCCTCCGGAATGTAGGCCTGCGCAATGAGATAACCGTCACCGCTGGCCGCCTCGAAAATCTGATTGAGGTTGGAATCAGTCGGCGTCGCAATATGAAAGACGTTCTTGCCACCCGACCCTTGGAGTGGTTTGACGATGCAGCCCTTCGAGTGTTTGTCGATGAATGCGCGGATCTCAGTAATACTGCGCGATATCAGGGTCGCCGGCCTAACCGCCTCAGGAAAGGACTGCAGGTAGAGCTTGTTCTGTGCCTGCCCTAGGCTGTCAGGATCGTTGACGACAATAACGCCGCATTCTGCTGCTAGCCGCCCGAACATAACGCCTGCATTGGCGGCCCATGGTCGATCGGTGGCGTCCAGCGACGGGTCGTTGCGCAGAAACAAAATATCAATATCGCTTATCGCGAAGGTCTTTTTCTGCTTTCCGGCATCCTTCAGGGCTGCATGCAGCTTCTCGGACGTCCTGTAGGGGGCTTCCGGCAGAACCGCTACGCTGACAGCCAGGTCGTCATCTGGGCGCAGTATGAAGTCGCCTGGTTCAACATAGACAACAGAATGGCCGCGCTGGACGGCACCCAGCGCCAACGTTGTCGTCGTGAAGCCGGGCGTCTCGCTCTCAATGGAATTGACAAAGAACGCAATGCGCATTGAGGAGGCTCCGCTCAAGCTTCAACCATATCGATCGGATCGATCCCCGCCATCGCTTTTTTGAGGCGCGGACGCGCCGCGTCGGAAGAGAGAAACGCAGGTTCGAGGCGTGGCGCTCGCAGCAGGCCGCGCGCCTGGAGTTCCTGGATCGCGCCGAAATGTGCGGCGGAGATCTTGCCGATCCAGAAAGGGGTGAGACTGCCGCCGTTCTTCAGATGATCGAGAATCTGCCCCAAGCCGCGCAGATAGATGGCGTCTTTTGCAAGCCCACCGCCTCGATAGACACGCAGAACGACGTTGAAGGCGCTGCGATCAGCGAGACCGAAATCCCTTTGGAGAATGCGGAAGGCCTCCTCGCAGGTTGCGGAGTCAAGCATCGCCTGACATGCGATGACCCTGGCCGCGATCAGCCTCAAGCGCGCGGCGGTCATGCCGCCGACAAGATATTCCGCTAGCACGGCCAGTCCCTCCTGCATCCCCTCGTAGCCGGCGAGTCCGTTGCGGAAGATGGCGAGCCCCTGCGCATCACCGTTGAAATAAGTCAGCAGATGAACACCGATCTCATGACTAAGCAGTGCAGTCAGACGCTCCGATGGAAGGTTGGTATCGCGCGAAACCAGCAGTCGGTTTCGCGAGACTAGCAGGCCCGCCGGCAGGTCGCCGCGGATCTCCACGGAAGCGTTGAATTCGGGGTAGGCCGCCCGGTATCCGGCGATCATATCTCGCGCGGCCGCGGCAATGGCGTCAGCACCCAGGCCCTCCTGCCTTGCCGCAGAAGCAACTCGCGGTGCCTTTTCGAGAATGGTGCGTGCCCTTGCCGCCAGGCTCGGCTCAACGCCGCCATAGAGTGCTCGTCCGAGTTCGACGAAGCGGGGCGTTTCGCGTGCCGCAAGCATGGCCAGTTGGAGATCGAGTTCCTGCTGCTTTTCGGAGAGCAGCGTGGTCAGCAGCGGATCTTCCAGATGATCGAGCGAGATCGAATAGAGCTTCCGCTTTTGGGCGGCGACTTGAAACTCGAGCGGCCTGTAGAGCAGTGCGGGCACACGCTCGAAGGCGCCTGCCTGGAATTCCAGCCAGGCTGGTTCGGCATTGATCGGTGTTATGGCAAGCAGAAAATCGAACGTCGAAGCGACGTTGTCGATCGCCCGATCAGCGCGCACCACTGCGTCGATATAGGCGCGGCGCCCCAGCGAACGATGGGTTGCCGGCTGTTCCAGCCCTGATGCCTTCAGGAAGGCACTGACGGCCTGAAGCGACGAATCGACAATGTTGGCGACGACGAGGTCGTGAAGTTCAGGGTAAATGCGCTTGGTGCCCGGTACCCGGTAGATCGGTGCGAAGCGTACCGTCAGGCACGCAACATCGCCGAGCCCATCCCAGAGCCGTGTTTCGGCGCGTGCGGTGGGGTTGAGTTCGTCCACTCTTGGCGTGCGGTATTTTGCTTCGCGTGCGGACGCAGCGGTGGCGAAGCGCTTGAGTGCAGCCTTCTCCGCCGCCGTGTTGCCGCAAGCCAGTGCAATCTCGAAAGGCGGCAGGAACGGAACATCCTCCGTCAGGAACCGGTCTTCGGCCAACTCGCCGATGTCCAGCACGAGGAATGCGCCGCAGTGATCGCGCATCATTCGGGCCACCAGCCGCGCGACCTCGCCGGCGAGGCCAACGTCGACCGCGATCAGATAGGACGCGTTGGCGGAGACGGCATGGAATGCCGAGTCCTGATGCGACCCAACATGGACACATAGAAAGGGCAGCGGCCGATCCAAGTGCAAACGGTTGCCATTGCCGAACTCGCGGCGGATCGGCTTACCGTCCTGACAAAGCGCCTCCAAGTCCGATTTGATCTGCGCCAACGAAGGCGCGGGCTCACCGAGCTTGGGCTTCATTGCATGCCCCGCAGCACCGTCTCCAGGACGGGCACCGTAGACGCCAGAACGGCGCGAAGCCGTTCGATTGCTGCCCAGTCGGGTTCGCCGCTCCATTCGTCCATGAAAATCTTCTTGAACTCTACCGCGATGGCACACCCGGTTTCGGGAAAGTTTGCATGAACGAAACGAGTCTGTTCGCCCTTGCCCTGGAAGGACACATTCTCGCGCACGTCGATCGGCTCGCCGTTGAAATGATGGCCGCGAAGAGTGTCGATGAAAGCGTTGACGACCGGCGCCCAGCGCTCGCGGTCCATAGAGGATGTACCAATGTTGATGTCCGGCGCGAGGTCGCGAGACGTAGGCATAGCCTCCGGCCCGTCGCGCCGGTGATTATAGCTATGAACGTCGACAAGAACGAACCTGCCATAGCGCCTCTCGATATTGGCGAGGACACGGTTCAGCTCGCTGTAGAAAGCGTCGTGAAACGAGAGAGACTCCTCTACGATTTCCTCGGCCGGCTGCCCTTGCCAGACTTCCAGCCCCCAGCACTGGTCGGGCGACCGGTAGACCGCAGCCTCACGCGCGCGATTCAGATCTACTTGGAAGCGAGATCGATGAACGATGATTTGGGTAGGAAAATCCGCGATAAAGCGCTCGGTGAACGGATCCTCTTCTCGAAGCCGGTCAGGATCAGAGAGACGCATGAAGGATCGACAAGACCTGCCCACGTCGGTGCCGCTGTGGATAGCTGTACCTACGATAGGGGACTCTCCGAGCCTGATGGTCCAGCCTGCCGATGATCCGCCCGCGTCGTTGTTGGAAGCCGTCGTGTTCATAGTCCATCGAAATGCGCGGAGAAAGCGGACGGTTCCGATTCATCGAACAAGCGTTCGTTAGTTCCGCCCTGGAGCAGCAGGCGGCGGCGTCTACTTGCGACAAGTCCCCGGGGGCGCTTCAGGGGCCTACCCCAAACTCGGAGCGGGCAATGCACGCGGAGTTTTGCGTTGGCACGAAGGGCAGCTCTGGGGACCCCCGTCGTTTGGAATCGAGACCGAATCCCAGGACTTTGATGGAACTGTTGCTTCTCCATACCGTTCGTAAATTGGCTCGTTCTCGCTGCCATCTTGCCTTTCGGTTTCCGGCAGTCTCCTCAAATGGCAGCTCAATTTGCATGCTTGATCAGGCTCCATTGATTTCAACTTCGCTCGCTGCCGCTTCCCCAGAAGCGACGTCGATCGAGTTGAACCGCGTTTCCGGCAGCATGACGATCGCATCGTATAACGTCCATAAATGTGTCGGCACCGATGGCCGCTTCGATCCGCAGCGGATTGGTGATGTTATACGCGAACTCGGCGCCGACATTATTGCGTTGCAGGAAGTTGATGAACGTACGGGAAGGCGGCAGGGCCTATTGGATCTCAAGACGGTTCGACGAGAAACCGAACTGGTTAGTGCACACACACCTGAGAACTTTGGACCCCATGGGTGGCACGGCAATTTGATACTAGCTCGCAAGGGAGTGGTCCAGGCTGTCAGTCTGGTAAGATTACCTGGCCTGGAGCCACGCGGTGCTTTGATCGTCGATTTGGAAATCGAAGGCGTGGTGCTGCGGGTAATCGCTGCACATTTTGGATTACTCCGGCGGTCGCGCACCAAGCAGGCCAATGCACTGCTTGAGGCGACGCGTTCGGTCCTAAGGCCGACCATCTTGCTTGGCGATCTCAATGAATGGCGGGTGCACAGCAGATCCTCGTTGCTGGCGCTACTGCCGCATTTTGGTCCAATTCACACCGTGCTGCCCAGTTTCCCTTCGCGATTCCCTTTGCTTGCGCTCGATCGGATTCTGGCCAAACCACCAAGTCTGATTTCCAGCCTCGAAGTGCACCATACATCGCTATCTCGGATCGCCTCCGATCATTTACCAATCAAGGCACGATTAAACCTCCAGGGGATTCGCCAGCTGCATTTGCAACCAGATTACCTCTGAAGGGTTCTTGCTATGATTTTGAGCAAGGCCGGCTTTTCGATCGCTGAAGGTAATCAGCTTTATGGAAACATCCATTTCGCGAATTGCGCACGACAAAATCAAAGCAGGCAAGAGCGGCTTACTGCTGGTCCCGGACAATTATGACGCCTTCGCAGTGCGCGTCCTGGCTGCAAGGAGTTCCGTTCGGAGTCTCGACCTCATGTACTACCTTTGGCACGATGACCACACTGGGCGCTTGCTTTTGCAGGAAGTTTTCCGGGCCGCTGAGCGCGGCGTGCGGGTGCGCATGCTCCTTGATGACGCCAATCCGCGAAAGAACGATTCTGCATATTTGGCGTTGAGCAATCATCCAAACATCGAGTTGAAGTTGTTTAATCCAAGCGGCGTCAGGCAACGCAGCGTCATACGCGCTGTGGAGATTATATTGCGCCTTTTCGCGTTGACCCGGAGGATGCACAACAAGGCATGGATCGCTGACGACAACGTCGCTATCGTAGGCGGGCGTAACGTTGGCGATGCCTATTTCGACGCAGCAGAAACCAATTTCCGCGACCTAGACGTGCTGCTCCTCGGTCCTGCCGTGCAGCAAACCGCCGAAATATTTGAGGCATTCTGGGCTTGCGAGGACGCAAAATCAATTAGCGTTCTGGGATCAGCCGCTGAGACCGAGCATTCCGATTTTTCAGGAAGCGATCTCGAAACCCAATCAATGCTGTTGCACGGGGTCGGTGACCGAGGGTCCATCGCAGAGTTCATCGCGGCCAGCAACGACGTGCATTGGGTGGATCGAGTTCGGGTGATTTCCGATCCCCCAGAGAAGGTGAAAGGTTGGAGACGTCGCAGCTGGCTCACGAAGGAATTGCTTCCCCTCCTTCAATCCGCCCGCAACTGTCTGGAAATTGTATCTCCCTATTTCATCCCCGGCAAAAGGGGCTCCGCGATCCTGTCAGACCTCGTCAGCAACGGAGTTGACGTTTCGGTTTTGACCAATTCCTTGGCCGCTACAGACGTCGCAGCAGTCCATGGTGCTTATGCAAACTATCGCAAGCGATTGCTGAGGAATGGCGTGAAACTGTTTGAGCTCCAGCCCTTCACTCGCCGTCAGGCAATCTCGGTGTTTGGCTCCAAGGGCGCCAGTCTGCACACCAAATCTTTCACGGTGGACAATAAGACTGGGTTCGTCGGTTCCTTCAATTTCGATCCACGGTCAGTGTCTTTGAACTCGGAGATGGGCGTGCTGTTTGAGGATGCGGAATTAGTCAGTGAACTTCGGCAGTTTTTTCGAACCGAGATTTCACCAGAAACCAGCTATCGGCTGGAACTAAAGAACAATGTGCTGCACTGGCACGGATGCGACGAAGGCAAACTCCAAGATTACACACACGAACCAGAGGCCGGAATATTCCGCCGGGTTCTGGCAGCCTTGGTCCGCCACCTTCCGATCGAGTCTCAGCTTTAGCCAGACCCACATGAGAATGAAGCTTGATGTGCCGCCGTTCTCCGGCGATGTGCCCTTGCCATTCGCCGGGTCTGAGCACGATGGAGACTGCCTGACGGTATTCATACGCTCGCGATCTGGCTTGTCATTCCATGATGAGCCGGTCCCTGCAACCTCGTCGCCAATGCCGATGTCAGTGATCTGCGCCAAAGTTGCGCGGAGATTTCAAGTGATCTGCGCGCTTACGGGTTGAGCTCGCCCGAACGCGACTGCTGGTTTGTGGCATCGGCCGATCCGCCCAGCGTGTCGGCGACCGTGGCGCCTCGCGCACCCATCGGCTGCTGCGCACCTGTGGTGGTGTCCTTGGCTGTCTGATGCTCCATCTCGGCATTCAGCTCCGCTCCCACAATCAGGACAATCACGGAGATCCAGGTCCACATCATCAAGCCAATGACTGCCCCCAGGGCTCCATACGTCGCGTTGTAGTCGGCGAAGTTCTCAAGATAATAGGAGAACCCTATCGAGACAGCTATCCAGACCACAGCCGCGAGGAAGGCACCCCATGTCGCCCATCGCCACTTTGCTCTTTCGCGGCTGGGGCCGTAGCGGTACATCAGCGTGATCCCGAGGCCGACCAGGATCAGCATCATCGGCCACCGAAAGATCCGCACAAGGGCTTCGGTCCCGCCGCCGAGGTTCAGCAGCGCAAGCATGGCCGGCACGATCCCCACCGAGACGATAAAGCCGATACCGATGAGGATGGCGCCAAGTGTGAAGCCCAAGGCCAGAAGATTCAGGTGGATGAAGCCGCGCTTTTCCCTCTCCTCGTAGGCGATGTTCATGGCTTCGAAAAGCGTCTTGATGCCGTTGCTGGCGCTCCACAGTGCGACGGCAAGACCGAAGATGAAGCCGAAGCTCAGCGCGCCAGTGTCCTGGGCGGCCAAGGACCTAAGCTGCGATCTGATAACGTCCAAACCGCCCGAAGGAAGTACGCCGCCAAGGAACGCAATGTGCTCCGCGATGGTCTGGGGATCGGCGACGAAACCGTAGATGGACACGAACGCGGCAAGCGCGGGAAAGAGGGCAAGGAGCAGATAGAATGCGGCCCCGGCCGCGATCAGCATAACACGGTCCTCGGTTACCTCAGCAAAGACCCGCCACAGCACGTCCTTCCAGCCACGGCTGGGAATCTCAGACGGCCATTCGGCATTGCGTCCGCGGCCCTCCCGTTCGGCCCGCCGCCCAAGTTGCACTTGGTTTTCGTAAGCGTCGTCAGTGGTCTTATTCGACATGGCTGCCGGTCCGGAGCATCTTCTTCGCGGGGCAAACGTATAAATGCGCCAAAGGATGCAGGTGCAGACCTGCGCTCACAAATAAACATCCACCGACTGCAGATCCGCATGCGACGAGTTTATTTAATAGCAACACTGCCCTGTTCAGGACCTTCAATGGCTTGTTCGGGCAACAATGAGAATACGCCAGCTTTCCACCAAGTCGGCCATTCGCGGTAGTCGGCTGACTGCGTTTTAACATTTCGCGGCCGGCCGGCGCGGATAGGCCTGGGCGATCGCGAGCTGCGCCTCTCTCGGCGCGTCCAGCCGTCTCTAGCATGCAATCGACCATCGCTTGAAAGCTAGGCTCCATCGCCTCCTGATTGAAGCTAGACGAAATCGCGGGCCAAACTAGCGTGGCGTAGGGACCCTGCACTTTGCTGATTACCTGTAACCACTCCCTGGCAATTACTCGTGCAGACGCAATTCAGAACTTGCGGCTCAAGTACGACGAGCCTGCCAGTCCGAACCGCCACTCGACATCGACAGCCTTGGAGATGCCGACCCGGCGTCCCGTCAAGATGGAGCTGGATCTGGCTCTTGGCGGCAGCTTGAATTGGAACGGAAGCTCGTCCAGTGGCAGCCCGTCATAAGATGCATCGACAGCAAGCGCCTGGCAAAGGCGACCGGGTCCCGAACAAAGAAATCGAAGGTCCTCAACGCCGCGATTGGCCCGCATCAGGTCGAGCTTTGATTGCGGTTCGATTGCGCGCACAAGGACAGCACTACCGGGAAGGCAGACGGCATTCAGGCACCAATGCAGACCATAGGAGCGATAGACGTATGCGCTCCCTGGGGCGCCGAACATCGCGCCGTTTCGCGAAGTCCGACCACAAAAACTGTGTGAGGCTGGGTCATCGGCGCGATAGGCTTCCGTTTCGACGACGATCCCGCCCACGCCGTGCACAAGAAGCGTGGCGCCAATCATATCGCGAGCGACAACGCAGGCGTCTCGGGCAAAGAACTGGCGGTTCGTGATCAACGCCTGTACCAGATCTTCGCGCCGAAACGTGGGGCGAACAAGAACATTCCCGCTCCGGCTGCAAAAGGCCGATCCACCAGGGCCAAACTCGCGATCATCAGCATCGCTGCGCTTCCTGCTGAACTCGGATGGGTGTGATCGCCTATGTATGAGGGTCGAATTGGCTATTCAACAGCGCCTAGCCCAAGCGGTCGAAGCGATTGGAAGGTTGAAGTTCGCTGCCGGCGTAGAAAAGAGAGACCCGGAAGACCGTGCCCGCTGCCGCGCTTGCGCTGCCGCGATGCGTTAGGTGGCCGGAGAAAACCCGTGCGCTGCTCGGGAGCAATACCACGAAGGAACGTGTGACAGGCTCTGCGATCGTTGAAGACTTTTGATCGAGCCATATCATGCCATCGACCTCGATAAGAAAAATGGCCTACGATCCCGACAGCAGAATCCTCTCGGTGTGGTTCGTCGGCAGCGGCAAACGATACGAATTTGAGGAAGTGCCGCCGGAGACCTTCGCCGCGTTCAAAGCCGCCTTTGCGAAAGGCCGCTATTTCAACGAGCACATCCGGAATCACTTCCGGTACCGTCAGGTTGCGGCCGGCAACGACGCGGGATGACGGCAAGCTGTTGAGACATTCCAACTGCCGGTTGGTGGACGCAGCTCAGCCGGCGCGCGTAGGATTTTCTTACGACCCCAACCCACCCTGTGCAAACGACTGATCGCCCGCCGTGCCGAAAGGTGCGGCGGGCTTTTTTGTTGTCTGGGGAGGAACACGATCTGGCGGCAGTCGTTCGGGCGCAAACAAAGCGGTACCGTCAGATCGAGGACAGGAAAATGCGTGAAAGACAAGGCTTAACCCATAAAGAAAAACACGACAGACAGGAGCGCACGTCGGATGCTGCGCGGGCATTGACAGACATTGAGCGCGTCGCACGAGATGCAAAAACGGCTCGGCTGCGGGAGCAACGACTTAAGGCTGAAACCGCTCTTCCTGCTGCGCCGGCACCGAAACCGAAGAGGAATTGGAAGACCAAGAAGTCGTAGTAGGACGCTGCACCTGGCGCCCTCCAACCAGCCGCAGGCCGCGTGGTTCAATCGAATCGACGGCCGATGTGCAGGTTGATTACAGCGTATCGTCTGCGGCAACGCGATCCAACAGCTTACGGGATGCCAGTATTAGGCGGCGGGTATCGTTTATCGTCTGGCGAAGATCAGCGATATCTGCTCGCGCGCGACTCTCATTCAATCGAGCCGCTTCTATTTCAAAGCATGTGATGCCCCTAAGCGTCCGGCGGCTTCAGCCGGGCCCTCAGCCCCGAAGTAGTGATGCCAGATCGGTGCCGATCATATCGATCAGCTCGCGCGCTTGAGCTTCAGTTATTCCGGCCTCCTTGGCGAGGAACTGCGCCTGGAAATCCGTCATTCGGTCGCGGTCGGACTTTTCTTCGCCCATGGTGAGCCTTTTGCACTTGGATTGACCGGAACGCCGGCGGGAAGCTTTTGTTGCGATCAATGGCTCAAACTTCCAGGCATTTTTCGCTTTCTCTGGAACACATGCTTGAGAGGAAAGTTCGGAAAGTGCAGCAATGTTGTTCCCTCCCAACGATTGGCTGCAGATCGGAGATGCACCGATCGGCCCGCGTCCTTTTCCTCGTGGGGCGCGGGCTTTCTTGCCTACGCGGAACACCGGCCGCGCGTGCGCGTTTCGCCGGCATGAAGCAACTTCTCAGCGAATTGGCCGCTTTGGCCGATCGAGGCTTTTGGGTCGCGTTGGCGGTGGTTCTGGTTCCCTACGCCATAGGCGTCGCACTGCCCCTCTGGACAGTTAACGGGTGATTGTGTCGTTTCCCGAGGAAGGTATTCCGGTTGGTAGCGAGCAGGCGGAGCGCCTGAGCGTTAGCGCATGGAACTCTTCTCAGATGGCGAATTTGACGAGGCGGCAGTTCTTTATGAACGCTTTCGACTCTATGCCCGATTGTAGCGCGGGAAGAAAAGCGTTGACCTCCCAACATCAGGAAGTCCTGACGAGCCTTGTCGCTCGGTATAAAATCCTCGGGTCGATCCAAGACAGGATCGTTGAGCACGACCGGCGTTCGGCCTCTCTTCCGAAGTGGACGAAGGCCTTCTAGAGCGCCTGTCCGTCCCGCTCGGCAAGGCCCGCATCGCCTTGATCCGCGAGGTAGGCTAAACGGCCCGGTCTTCGTTCACTGCAGCTACCAGCGGCTGGTGCTCCGCATGGTCAACCGCGACGTCGAGGTCCATCTTTGTTGGATGTCGGCGAGACGGCATTTACTCAAGCGGTTCGATCACCAGCGACAGGCTAAGCCTCAGAACCTTTCTGCCACTCTCGTCCCTGATGTCCATGATGAGTTGCTGCCCTTCGGGACCTTTCAGTTCGTCCTTTGCCAGCTCGGTCAACCCTTCGACGGCTGCATTGCGCGCTGCTTCAATCCCCTCGCATTCCAGACCCGTATTGTCTTCCACAAGATGCTGGCGATCGCCGCTATCAAAGAAATATCTTGACATATCGGCTTCCGTCATCAGAATGCCACGTCCGGGTCCTTCAGGTGCAGGTAAGTCGGATCGAAGTCCCCTGCCCGGACCAAACCCGGCCAATCGAGAGCACGCAACTTTGTACCTGACATGGCGATCAGCCCGTCACCTCGCAGCGCCTGAAGCGTGCGGTTCACGTGAACCACGGACAAACCCACCGCATCACCAAATGCTACCTGGGTGATCGGCAGATCCGCGACGTGGTCCTCAATGCGTCCAGCAAACCGCAACCGCACAATGAGTTCGCATAACACGTGGGCCGTACGAGCGTAGGCGTCCCGTCTCCCGACGTTGGTGACCCATTCCCGATAGATCGCAGCGTCAATCAGGGTCGATCGCCAGAACGCGCCTGCAACGCGCGGGCGCTGTTCGCAAATCGAGCGAAGAGCGCTGTGGCGGATTAAGCCCAATCTGCCCGGCGTCATGCTGGAGAAGCTGCAATCCATGACTGTGAGATGGATGCCGTGCAGGTCCGGGAGATCGCCGGCGACAAAGAAGCTGGTGATCTGCCGCTTTCCCTCACCTGTATGCTTGTATGAACATACTACGCCGTCCAAGACGACAAATGAGTTGGTTGGCCGATCGCCTTCTATGAGGATATCCCTGTTAGCCGGAACATCCTTCTCCTGAATCGTGAGGCCTCCTAGGGCTGCGGCGTCACCATCGCTGATTTCAGCGATGCCACGCAGCTTGCGGATGAGCACGTCCGAGGAGAAAGCTGGACACAAGGACTTGGTTACCTCCGTGGGTGTTACCGGCCGAACTCGCATTCGCCGCAGATGTTCCACGCTGCTGATGCGGATAAGAGGTGGACACGCCCGAGATGAAGCTGCGCATCTGGCATCTGCGCGGCGATCACGCTGAACTGGGCAGGCACCTCAACGCAACTAGCCTGGCGAGGCACGCCTGCCCTGCCTCCACAGCCTCCACCCGCCGACCAACATCAGCGCACCCCAAAGCAGGAAACTCAAATCCCAGTAGATCCATTGCTCCCGCGGGACGGTCTCGTTGACATGGTGGATGCCGAGGATCTGGTGATCCACCAGCCCTTCGACGAGGTTGAACAAGCCAAATCCGATGAGCACTGTGCCGACCAGCATCTTTCCCGACCACCAAAGGTGCGATTGATGCGCGGCGCGCCAGAGCAGGAGCAGCCCAAGCAAAACGAACAGATAGGTGGCAGCGTGGAACAGACCGTCGAGGAGCGTGTTGAATCGTAGGTTTTCGACGCTGTCGGCGGGATAGCCGGCGCTGGTGGCCATGTGGTGCCACTGGAGCAGCTGATGAAAGACGATGCCGTCGAAAAAGCCGCCCAAACCAAGGCCAAACAGAATGCCTGCGAGCGTGGGAAACTGGCGGGGCTTCGCATCCAGGCTTGGCACCAGTTATTCCCTCCTCGGGCGAGCAAGCGCAACGCCGACGACCAACTTTCGTTGCCACAGCCCGGCGGAATCGTGCCGTTCACTCTGGCTAATGTAAGCCGATCGCCGAGAACCGAATAAGTGCGTAATCGCGCCAATGTCGCGTAGATAGCGCAAGTTGAGGAGCTACCAGAACCCCTACGTCGGCTCGCCGAACCCGTTTCCAGGCGTCGGGCCACGATCGTCGGGTGGAGTCTGGATGACCTCCGCGTCGATGCGGCCAAACTCCCGGCCGATTTGAAATGCCGCATACAGCGCCAAGACCGATTAGGAACCGAAGCATTTGAGATCTCCTTCGGCGGTAGAACTACACGGCCGGCAGTTGGTTCCACAGGGGCGGAACCACAACGTTCAACATTCGTTGCCACTGACCGCGGGCCAAGGAGGACGCAACAGATGGCGGTCAAGAGGACGAGCGACACGAGCCGAGTGAAGAAGGGTGCAGAACTCGAAGTTGAGCACCTGGCGGAGGTGACAGACGTAACGCCCAAACAGGCGCGGGCATTGCTTCGCAAGCACGGCGCGGACTGGCAGCGGCTGAAGGACGAAGCTGAAGAGTTGAAGAAAGACGAATAGTCGGGTTGTCGATCTCCGGCCGGCGCGAGGGCCAGCTTTGCCGCGGAAGTGTGGGCGACCTGTGAAGTGTACGCCTTTTGAGACCGCTCGTGACTCAAATAGGCCGGCCCGGCAGCGATCATTGCACGCCTCGACCTTGGCGTGTTGTGGGCGGCGATCGGCCGGAGCGAGCGCATGATCTCCCGACGTACCCGTCCGGCATCC
>NZ_JBVVQU010000076.1:0-24213 GCF_055811555.1 Mesorhizobium sp. WSM4813 | reverse complement strand
GCGATCCACCGAGGCGACGAAAAAGCCAATCCGCCGCAGCAAGGATAACGCTCGTGCCCTAAGTTAGCGCCTATGGGGCGCTGTCCCGCCGACTTCTCAGTGCAACAGCGCGTTCCGGCTCACCGCCGGCAGGAAATACTCAAAGGGCGACGATCCTTCGCGCCCTCTCTGCCCTGCCGGGCATCTCCCCACACTGGGAGATCGGCAGCTTCACCCTCTGCTCTTTACGCGCTGGGCTCGAGCGCCGGCGCGGCCTTGCGTCCAAAACGCTGCACAACGAAACGGCCCATCTTCTGGCCGGGAACTTCGATCAACGTGTAGGTGATCCAGGACAGCAGGCAGACGACCGGCAAGACAAATGCAACGACGATCGCGAAGCGCAGCGGCGCCGACAGCTCGTGGCCGTACTGGGTGATCACGAAAGCCGCAACGGGCTGGAGAACCAGCAGATGGATCAAATAGATACTGAAGGAAAGCTCACCCATCAGATGAAAGAACCTGTTGGCGAGCGTCGTGGCCAGGCTTCTTGCCACGGTGCCCGCTATTCCCGGCAGCAGCCGGTAGAGAACCAGGGCAAAGAAACTCACCACTAGCGCTTCGCGCATCAAGAGCTTGCCCAGCCCGTTGCCGCCGCCGAAGGGCAGCGCTGCCAGCAGCATGGCCACGGCCAGATGCGCGAAAGGCCGCTTCTGCCTTTGATGGACGACGCCCGCCAGCAGCATCCCGCACAAGAAAATCTGCATCTTGAGCGGCAGGAACGACGGCATCGGAAAATGGACCGACCATTGTCCCATCAAGAACACGATCGCGGTGCCGGTCGCCGCGACCAGAATAGCACTCCGCATCCAGCCGAGCAGGCGCACCAGCAGCATGATGGCCGGGAATAACGCGTAGAATTGCATCTCCAGCCCGAGGCTCCAATCGGGCAGCGGCGTGCGATAGGCGAAATTCGGCGCCAGGCCGAACAGGAACAGCAGATGGGCGCCGATGTTCTTCAGGCCGCTGTCGAGATAGCGCTCGGGCGCCTGCGGCGCCCTCAGCAGGAACTCGTCGATGACCATCCTGGACTGGTAAAGATAAGGTCCGAGCGCCAGGGCAATGAAGAGCATGACATAAAACAGCGGCGCTATCCTGAAATAGCGGCGGGTCCAGAATTTCAGCCAGGTTTCCGGCCTTTGCCAAGGCTCCTTGTCCTGGCGCAGCTGGTAGTGGAACACCATCAGGAAGCCGGACAGCATGATGAAGAGATCGACGCCGAGATCCGGCTCGCCGAGCACAGGAATTCTCCAGCCGGTCAACAGCAGGCAGTGCCCGATCAGCACCCAAATGGCGGCGAGCGCCCGGAGCCCATCCAGGCACTCGATACGCGACGACCGGACTTCCATCATGCCGAACTCCTCGATAGCCATGTTGCAGTGCAGCATGGCGGCTGAGGGGGGATTGTCAACCGTGCCCAGAGAACACGATTTGCGCCCGTTTGTTACGCAACGCGGAAGCTGCCTTGACCTTCTCCCCTGGTAGGCCACGGAAGAACCCTCTCCCGCCCGCTTCTTCATCAACCGCGCGCCGGCGCCAGCAGCACCCGGTTACGAGACGCTCTTCTCGTCGCCTCCGTCATCATACCCCCAGCAGCACGCGGCGCTGGCCGGTGAGGTCGCTGGGCGACAGATCGGTCTTGATCGTGCCGGCGGTGCCCTGGCCCTGTTCGAGTTCAGCCCTGAGCGCTGCCTCGCGCGCCTGCACGTCTTT
The DNA here is from genome assembly GCF_055811555.1 of Mesorhizobium sp. WSM4813. Taxonomy (NCBI): domain Bacteria; kingdom Pseudomonadati; phylum Pseudomonadota; class Alphaproteobacteria; order Hyphomicrobiales; family Phyllobacteriaceae; genus Mesorhizobium; species Mesorhizobium sp. WSM4813. Next base: position 22,464 of record NZ_JBVVQU010000076.1, on the reverse strand, counting down.
GTCTGCGATGGTCGGTGTCGGCGGCAGCGGCTTCAGCGCCGGCGGCTTTGGAAGAGGCACATGGTTCCAGCTTTCTCTTGTCCAGTCATAGAGTAAAAAATCTTCGCCGTTCCTGCCGTACCCCGGCAGACGGCAGCGTTCGTAGCGCCGAGCCGGCCAAGCCAGCGCAGCGCCAATTCATTGGCGGCCAGCGCCCGCGCCTCGACCCGCCACGCGCCGCGCGCAGCGACCTGCGGACCGAGCACGGCGTGAAAGAACTCGGTAATCCCAGGCACGCAGCGCCTCATGCGGCGCGTGCCCCAGCTCCAGGCGATCCACAACCCGCTCCGCTGCTCGGCGGCACCGAACCCCACTTCCGGATTGCCGTCGAGCTCGGCGACATAGGCAAACCCCTGCAGCGCCGTCAGCGCCAGCAGCGCCGGCGACCATTCGTCGAACTGGCAGTCGATCTCGGCCCGGTCCTCGGGCCGCAGATTGGCGGCGATGTAGGAGAGGTCGCGGAGTGTGGCGGGGATGATGCGGGTGGGCATGAACGGCTGAATTTTTGAATTTTCCGGTTGGACGTTCGGATGATTCCAGATACAACCATGACGAAGATTTCCAATTGTCTTGCAATCATAGGAGGCATCATTGAGATCGCTCGTCCTCGCCACGGCGGTGGCATTTGCGTTGCCATTTGGCCCGGCTCGGTCGGAGATCTGCCAGAAGGGCGTACTCTTCAAGTCATTTGAGTCGGGGGCACTCGTAACCATCATCCGACAAGGCTTCGGCAAAGCCTTCTTCACGAAGGAACGAGATCACTTGCAGGCAGGCATGGCGGCGGAGCTGAAGGGCCAAAATGAAGGCGAGCGCGCATTCATTTATGGCCCGATGCGCTCGTATATGTTTTTTACCAACCCGGAGGCCGTCAAAGGCTTCACCTGGAGGCCCGCAGAAACCGAACCCAACGCATTCTACACCGTCCGGACCGATGATGGCGACGAAGTGCAATTCACCCTTGAAGATGTCGGATGCGCTCCGCAGCTCGGGCCATGATGACCGTTCATCTACTTCTACGCAGGCCAACAACGACGTCCTAGTGGCGGCCTCATTGACCTGATCATGGCCTGGCGGGATAGTAATCCTCGGGCAGGTTGATGCCGAATTCTCCGGGGAGAAACGGCCGATTGTCCTTTGTTGTACCGTGAAGATGCTTGCCAAGCCATGGGCCGTTAAGTTGTTTACGCCAAGGGAGACTTTTAGCGTCTGATAGCTCTGGATTGGCGTAATTCAGATTGTCGCCCGCTGCGGCGGGCGCACCAGCCGCACGTTGTAACAAATATTCATCAATCACCTTCGAAACCCTAGCGAAGCGCAAGTCATTTATGGGCAACTGATCCACATCATATTGGCCTTTCTTTCGACTATCACGACTGTTAACAGCAGTAAATTGAGCATCTTGATTCAGAACATCTCGAATACTACTCCCGAAATGACCGGAGACAAATCGATTCAGGATCGTATCCAAGACACCTTTCGCTTCTACTTCCGCATCCCTCTGGTCCCATTCCGTCATAACCGCTTTCTTCAATCGGAGAATATCCGCCGGAGACAAGTCGATAGACTTGGCGAATTTCTTAGTTGGGGGGCGCTCGGCATCATCAGAGCCATCCGCGCCCGGCTCGCCATCAGCTGCGGCCAGCGTCTGTGATTGAGCTGTCTTGATGTCAGCCAGTTGTTTGGCCAGCGCTTTGCGCTGCTTCGGATCAGCTATTGCTTGGAGCGCATTGCGTTCCGCCTCCTCCGCGTCGGTTGTATCATTCCAAACCTTGATCAAGCCTTCAGCGTCGGATCGGGGCAGCGGCTGAGGCCTCGTGATACCCAATTGGCGCTGGGCGGCAAATGCCAGGGCGACCGCGGCTTGCAAATCCTCCGGCGTCGACAAATTTTTGAAGGCCGCATCGACGCTCGGAATGACCTTGCGAGCGTAAGTTGCCGGATCGACCTGCCTCTGCTGCATGATCAAGGCGGCAGCGTCTGCGTTCAGTTCATAGCGCCTCTGGTCTCTTTCATAGCGCGCCTGATCCAGCCTATACAGTTCAGGATCTTGCTTCTGGGAGAACCGGTTCGGGACGGGTTTCGCATCGAAAATTGACGCATCGACCTGACTTGTCGGCATGACGCGCATATCGGCAAGATATGGACTGACATCTGCCCTCCAATTGAAGGTCCTTGATCGTTTGCCGCCCTCTTCGGCACTAAAGGCGGCAGCGAACTGAGTATCGTCAGGCCTCGGACCGGAATAGGGGGCCAGGTTGGTTATAGCCGCCCGAGCGTTCTGAGCAGTGATGTCGATATCGGCGTGCGTACTGATAAGACTTGACGCATCCGCCGTGCGTGCCTGGCGAATAACGTCGTCATATGAATCGGGCGATAGCTCGGCAAGCACAGTGTCGATCGGAAGATTATCCTGAAATGCCTGCCTTATCCGTTCATCAGGTGTGCGCTTCCGGACGCGATCGCCTTTTTCGGTCAACGCGTCGGAGTTGTCGGCCTGCGCAACAGAGCCAGTGATAATGCCATCGATACTCTGCTCCGGCTTGCTACTTTCTTCCCTAGAAAACGTCGCCAGTCCGAGCAGATTGAGTGCTCTTTGCGGATTTGCGGCTATCAGAGCCTCGATCCGCGTCCTTGCCGTGCTTTCGCGCCAAGCGGCTTCGGCCTGCAACTTGCCCAGTGGATCGAGACCCATCTTGTTAAGGACATCGAAGCCGCGCTGGCGGGCGGCATTAAAAGCGAGAGTGTCGTTCGGCTCGCTCTGGGCGATGGCGTTGAGCTCGGAGAGCTGGACCTCGGACCACTGGTCCTGCTCATATTGCTGCCGGTGCTGAACCTGCCGCGCCGCCATGCGCTCGGAACCCGCCGCGCGGATTGTCTCCTTCTGCCTAGCGAAATTGGCGCGTTGGCTTTCGGGTATTTTCGGCAGGGCATCGTCGAACAGCATGTCGAACAGGCCGGGCTTCACCACTTGGCCGCTGCGCGGATCGACTTGGCCGTACATGGCGTTATGCAGCCCGGCACCATCGGGCGCTGCGTTGGCTGCCACGTCGGCCTCGGCTTGGGCGATCTGGTCCATCATCTTGCGGCGGGCAATTTCGGCGTCGAACGCCTCCTGCTGCTCTTTGCGCAGCTGAAAGCGCTCGGCGACGGCCGAAAGCTCGCCGCCCAGGTCTTGCATGGCGCCGCCGATTGACGATCCCTGCGGATATTGCACCGCGTTGCCAGTATGGAGCCGGCGCTGCGCTAGCTGGAGAGGAATGGTCGCCATTTAATTGTTTCCTGCCACGAGGGTCGCTCTGCTGGAGATCACGGCATGGCTGATCGCATTGCATGCTGGCCGCCGCATTCACGGGCTTTGTCAGATCGAAATTTTTGGAGAGACAGTGGAGTCGCCGGCATGACGACGCGGGAAATGCATCGCGTCTACCGAAACGCCCCCAGCGGATCACTCTGCCCGGCCTTTCGCCGCACCGCCTTGAACTCCGCCGGGTCGACCACCGCTTCCCTTAGCATCATCACGCCATAGCGTGTCGCCGCCATCAGGTCGTCGCGCAGCTTCACCACCTGGCCATCTTTGCGGTGATAGAGCCGGAATTCCTCGAACCAGGGCAAAAGCGTCGAGAACACCTTGAAGCGGCCGCTCTGCATGCGGTCCAGCATCTCCATCAGTCCGGCCTCGACCGAGACCGAACCGTCCGGGAATTGCGCATGGCGCGAGAGCATGTTCAGCCCATGCGCGGCGTATTGTTTGGCGAGCGCCACGCCCGCACCTTCCAGCGTTTCGCGGCGGCCGTCGCGCGGCCATGCCCAGGGCAGCCATTCGCCCCAAGGTTTTAGGGTCAGCGCCTGCATGGCCGGCGTCTGCTGCGACGCCCGGCAGGCCTTTGTGACATAGACGACGTCGGCCTCCGTATCCCAGGCGAGCTCGACGGCGGCCGACGGATGGTCCCAGCCGAAATCCAGCGCACCGAGCCGCGGCCAATAGCGCGGCAGCCGGAACGGCTCGCAGGCAATCAACTCTTCCGCCACCGGAAAGATACGGCCGGAGCCGAGCACCGGAATGCCTTTGGCGCGCGCTTCGCGCTCATGCGCGGGATATGCGGCAACGATCGCCGCGCGCTGCTCGGGCGAATAATGCCCGGCATCGTCGATGGTCATGAAGGTGACGTGACGGGTCATGAATGGCCTTTGGAAAGCTTGGGTTCCTCGCCCCACGGAGTGGGGAGAGGTGGCTCGGCGAAGCCGAGACGGAGAGGGGGACGCCCGCCCCCTCCAGATGGGAATGGTGAAAAGAAGTCTCGCTTACCGGAAGACGCCTGCGAAAGCCCCTCTCCGGCCGCTGCGCGGCCACCTCTCCCCACTCCGTGGGGCGAGGAACCCACGTCCTGCGATGTCACCTCCTCCCCATTCCCTCCACCTCCCCCGCCGACAGGAACAACAGCACCACATCCGACATGCCGAGCAGCGGCGTGAACGTCACGATGGTGATGCCGCCTGTCGCGTTGGTGCGGGTCAGGCCTTCGGAATAGATGTCGAGCGGCGGTTCCTCGTCGAACCAGACGCCATGCAGCGTTTCACCCTGCCACTTTTCGCGGCCCTTCTCAAAACTCTTGAACGACAGCACCGATTCATCGGCCTGCACATCGCCGCCGCCGCCATGGCGCACCACGACGCTGTCGAGTCCATGCGGCGCGCCGCGCCCCATGATGGTGCTGACAATAGCGTCAGCCGGGATCATGCCGGTGCCCCACGCCGCCGGCTGCTGCGGCGGGCCGATCAGGATGCGCTGCGGGTTGTCGCGCGTGCCCTCGGCGGTGACGCCGGCGGCCCACAGCCGCACGGCCGCGTCGAAGACCTTGCCTTGCCACCACTCAGGATAGCGGCCGGTGAGGTGCATTGCCCATTCCGCGCCGCCGGCCCGGGTCTTGCCGAGCTGATTGCCGGCCATGAACAGCCGCTCGCGGTTGGTCGCGCCCGCCGCATGGAACTCGGCCTGCCTGAGATAGGGCCGATAAGCGGCAAGCTGGTTAGTGCGGCGTCTGCGGTCCAATTCCCTGAGCAGGCTCAGATACTCGGTCTTTGCCGTCGAGACCCGACTTTTCGAGATCCGGCTTTGCGAGGAATGGCCGGAGGACGGCTTCGAGGCCGCGGATGCGCTGCCTGATTTCGTCATCGCTCAATGCATCCAGACTGTTGATGTTGACGTGCAAATCCTTGGGCAGCACCGACAGCACGATCTTCAGATACTGGTCGGGCTTTTCGGTGCGAACCTCGGCGATGACGCCGGCGCCATGTGCTCGGAAATCGGCGCGGATCGCTTCCAGAAAGCCATCGGCCAGCGTTTTTTTCGCTCGCCTCGGCCGGCCGGAGGGCCTGGGTTCCGTCACATCAGGCGGTTGGTCATCGAAAGAATCCTCGGCCATGCTCTACCCCACGGCCCCGGCGAGCGCCGCGATCTCGGGCTTCGCCGCTTTCTTGAGTGCCTGCGTGGGTCGCTTGCGGGATTTCGCGCGCTTGCCGGCGTGCTTTGCCTTTGGCTTCCGCGGCCGGCTTACCGCATCGGGCTTGGACTTGCCGGCTTTGGGCAGGGCTTTGAGCGCCGCCCTGGCGATACTCACAGCACCGTCGCTGACGCCCGCCGAGGGAAAGCCGAAGCCGCCGGCCTGGTCGACGGGACCGCCCCGGACCATGCCGATCTGTACACCGGCCGCGACCGGCTCGACCCGGCCGTGGCGCGCATCGGGCGCGCCCTCGAACTCGCCAATGGCGCTGACGACCTCGCGGCCGTCATCGTCGGTGATGATGGTGGCATAACGGTTGGACATTGGGGGTATCCTGGCAGGGCACACGACATCGCCGCGTGCTGAGGAATTGATGGTGAGACTTTGTGGTGAAAGGCGGTGACTTAGCTCGATGATCGCAAGGCCGCGTTTCTTCGCGCCCCCCTTTGGCCTGCCGGCCATCTCCCCCACTTGGGGGGAGATTGATGCCACCTTCGTTTTTCGCCAATCTCCGACGTTGCAGGGTGGGTGGTATGGTCAAAGCTGCCGATCTCCCCCAAGTGGGGGAGATGTCCGGCAGGACAGAGGGGGGCGCTGTCCCGCCGACATTTGATATCGGCAACACAGGCAGCGAACATTCGAAAGGGCTTGAAACAAAAAACCCGCCTCGGCGGGCGGGTCGTTGGCGCAAATCAGCACCATGACTATATTCCTAGCATAGCTGCCGTCACAAAGCAAGCGAAATCTCGCGGGCCGGCCTAAAATTCGGCCGCGCGCCGCGATATGGTGCAGCTGTCCGGATCGGAACCAGCGTTCGCGCGTTTGCAATTTTGCCAATGGGAGCAAAGCCATGAATGTCGCCAATTTGCAACTCGAAGGCCTGCTGATGGCCATCGCATCGATCAATCAGGTGCTTGTCCGCAAGGGCGTGCTCTCGGTCGAAGAGATTGATATCGCCTTGCGCAAGGCCGAAGCCAGCGAGACCAGCGAGGAGCGGTCCGAAGGCATGTCGGCGTCGAGCCGCGATGCCGTCAACTTCCCGATCCGGCTGCTGGAACTAGCCAATCAGTGTCAGCCGGAGGCGGATATGCCGTCATTCTCGAAACTGGCGCGCATGGTCGGCCAGATGAAGGAACCCTACAACGACCAGATGTGACGTTGCGATCGCCTCCCCGTCCGTATCGGAACGCCGCTTGCCAGCCGAGGTAAGATCAGTTGGCTGATACAGGCTTCCAGGTCAGCACGCGGCCCGGCCCATGGACGGCGGCAAACAGCAGTCCGGCCAGGAAAGTAAAATGATCAACGAAGAAGCCGAATTCGGCCTGGTTGCCGGCCCAGTGCGACGGCCCGTGGAAGGCAAAACCGAGGAACAGCACATAGGCGCCCGCGACAAGTGCGGCCTGCGAGAAAAAAACGCCGGTCAGGAAGCACAGCACCAGCGCCACTTCGAGCAGGGCCGCGCACCAGGCCAGAAACAACGGGAACGGAAATCCGGCGGCGGCGATGTAGCCCGCGGTGGCGCCCATGTCGATGAACTTGAAGCTCACCGCCATCAGGAAGACGGCCGCGAAGATCAGACGGCCGATAACGATTGCTACGGTCTGCCACGGCGTTTGAACAGGTGATTGAGCGGATTCCAACGACATGACGTCCTCCAGGGTTGCGACGGGGTTTCGCCCAAGGACGATACACCAGCTGCAAACCCGACATCATCCCCTGAAAACCCTGGCCGGGGCCAGCGCAAGTGGTGAGACCGCCACAGGTTCCTGGGCCAGATCTACTCGGCCGCGTGGTGGCTGATCGAATCCCGCACCGTCCCGTACTGGCTGCCCCAGCGGTCTGTCATCTCGCAGCGTATGTCCCACAGCTCCGGGAAGAAGCGATGAAGGGCGCCGGCCTGCAGCAGTTCGACCGGCCGGCCCTTCAGGGATTTCGAGCCCAGCCCGATCGAACGGTGGATGAGGTAGAGGTGGTTGGCGCGGAATTTCTGAAACAGCTCATCGAATTCGATCAGCGCCTCGGCGACGACATAGCTGTCGCCGTGATCATACCCGATATCGTAGACATCCTCGACAGTGAGCCCGCGACCGTCGAGGTAGGACGTCTTGAAGGCCCGCCACAGGTCCGGCGGCATGCGCAGCAAGAGCTTGAAGCCCGGCGATTCCTGGCCGCTGCCATTGCCGAGCTGCAGCCGGATCTCCTGGTATTCCTTGGGCGACATGGTTTCGAGCAGGTCGAGCTGCGCCGTCATCATGCGCATCAGCCGATGCACGCGCCCCATCAGCGTGACGACGCGATGCGTGTTCTGCTGCTCGAGGAAGTCGACGACGTCGACCAGCGTGTAGGCGATGAGCTTCATCCACAGCTCCTCGACCTGGTGCACGATCTGGAACTGCAGCTCGTCGGCATTCACCATCTCGGCCAGCGGCTTCTGACAGGCGAGAAGCTTGTCGCACCTGAGGTAGACGCCGTAGTCGCGCATCTCAGGCGCTTCGATGCGGGCATAATAATCCGGCTTGTGCATGGCAGCTGCTCCTTTGCCCGGCCCGTCGGCTCAGGGCGTCTGTTCGGTCCAAGCCTGAAGAATAAGCGCTTTTGGCTTGAACATTGTTCCCTTCTGTTATTCAAATAGCGAGAACTGAAGGACGAACTCCCACTCGTGGAGCCATCTTGGAGAACGTTTGATGCTGGATGCCCTCGACCAGAAGATCGTCGCAGCGCTGGAACGCGACGCGCGTACCTCCTTCGCGGTGCTCGCCGACGAGGTCGGCTTAAGCAAGACGCCATGCTGGAAGCGGGTCAAGGCGCTGGAGGATGCCGGCGTCATCCGCGGCTACTCGACGCGGATCGACCCGGCAAAACTCGGCTTCGGCATCGAAGCCTTCATCCAGGTGTCGATCGATTTCGAGCTTTCCGAAGCCTTCGAGACCGCAGTCCAGGCACACCCGCTGATCCGGCGCTGCCACGCCACGACAGGCGAGGCCGACTATCTCCTGCAGATCGTGACGGTCGACATGATGGCGCTGGACAGGATGCTGCGCGTCGAGCTCAGCCGCCTGCCCGGCGTGCGCCGCACGATCACCTCGATGGCCATGCGCGAGATCAAGGGTGACATTTCTTTCGCCAATGCCGTTGGGCATACGCAGCAGAAGCGATAGGCGCTCGGAAGCGGCCGAGTTCGTTCGATTTGGAGCCAATCAGCGGGATGGTTCAGGCGGCGGTTTTGCCGGGCTTGTCTATCCGCGATGCCGGGCTTGGGGCTGGATCGACCTCCGGCTCCTTCTGCTGTTCGGCGTCAGCTTTCCGCTTCGGGCAGTCCTCGTAGCCATGGTCTCGCCCGCCGCAATAAGCGCAGCATTTTGCAGGGATATCGGGGCGAAACATCGTCATGCATTGAAATGCACGTGACGCCGGTCTGGTTGCGTCGCACCATTACTTTTCGCTTACATTAGAGATTTGGGTGCTAAATCCGAGGCTTAAGAGACTGTTTCGAAATTCGCTCTGGCGAGTCATATGGTGGTGGTTTCGAGAACCGGCGCGCAGCGGACATTTGGGTCCGTGAGCACCGGAAGCGCAGAAAACGCCATCAGATGGCCGCCAGAGTAGAATTTCCAAACAGTCTCTAGGGCGTGTAGCCCAGCGCGGCGAGGGCCGACAGCCCTGCAACCAGGCCAATTGCGATAACAATGCCGAAATGCCGTTCCAGGAATTTGCGCCCCTGCCAGTCGTATCGCATATCTGAAACTCCGCCGCGTAATCTGGGGCGGTGTGTTCAGGCGTCAAGGCCCGGGTCCCTGACAGGCGGTAGACAGGCAGCTGCCATTGTTCATATCGTGGTTCATATCGGAACGTGGAACGATGCTTCGTGGCTTCTGGCGTGGCTGTTGGCGATAACCCGAGTCTAGGCTCGGGGACTATCAAGCCAGCAGGGTGAAGACTTCTTTGAGACGAGTTGCGTGAAAATCCCCGCGCTAAAGCTGAGATTCGATAGCCGCCTTGTCTATAACTGACCATACTTGTACAATCTTTTTGTCACGAAATTCATAGATAACATTCTCGGCAAAGGAAACTCTCCTACCGTTTACAGGGAGGCCAAGAAACCTTTCTTTCGGCGTACAGTCGAACCCTAGTCGGCTCGCTATATAGGGCGGATCGGAAATCAGCATCCGGACGTTGAAGGAAAGGTCCGGAATTTGAGCAAAGTCTCCCTCCAGCATTTCGAGATACCCTGATAACCCGAGCCGCCGACCGTTGTGGATCACCTCATCATGAACGAACTGTCCCAGCTTCGGCCAGTCCTGCTTATTCAGGCAGGCAATGTAGTCTCGGTAGACGTCGGACAGGTCGGTTTTAATCACGGCGATTGCTCCTATCTCTACAAGGCCCTGCTGAAAGGGCGTGTCTTATGCTCAAGCGGATGACGGCATGAAGCGGCTTCATGCGCGGATGAGAAAGTGTTAGACAGCGTTCACTTCCTCTACTCCCGCTTCGTCTAATGGTAGGACAGCGCCCTTTGAAGGCGTGAATCGTGGTTCGAGCCCATGAGCGGGAACCAGCAGCTCACCCAGCCGGGCAACCGATCGGTCTTGATCGATCAGACTGCTGCAACGCGCAGCAATGCCCAGGCGGGGCCGGCGTGTCATCCTTTTCCGACTGGCAAGGATGGTCGGCCGGACCAAGGAAGCCTATAACCACCGGATGTGACGGAGGACGACATGGCCGACGACAAATCCAAGAGCAAGCAGGACCGCAAACCGGCCTCCGGCGAGGAGCCTTACGACGTTGCGGCTTTTGCGAAAAAATATGGCATACCGCCGAGCGAGGCCGCGACCATCATCAAGCGGTACGGGCCTTCGAGAAAGAAGCTCGATGCGCATATGGCGAGCCGCAACGCCTGATCCGCATCCGGCGGCGTCGACCCGGATCATCACCGCGGGTTTCCGGCGTGCCAGCGCTATCGGCCGGATTCAACGCTAGGTTTCAGGGACGCAATAACTCGTTTACTTTGACGCGGTACCACCTAGCGGGCAATCGTTGGGGGTCGAATGTCGGACGGTGCATTGCGCTTTGAATGTGTCATGGAGCCAAACGGCAGATGGATGGTGTGGGACGCCAAGCTCGATCTGCCGGCCCAGTTTTCGGCGCTTGCGCTGATCGGCCTGTGTCACGATGAGGCCGTTTCGATCTGCAGCCTCTTGAACGAGACAGGCTCCGAGACAAGCTCGGCCGAGGCCCGGCAGAGTCGGGTCTCCTGATGATTGCGCTGCCCAGCGCCGGGCCTGAGGCGGCGGGCGCTCCGTCAACGCGATCGGGATTTTGCCTTGGCAAACAAAGATGGTACATTAGCTGACTAATCGATTCACAGTGAACCGGCATGGCTAAGAAAAAGTCGAAACTGGAACCGTCCGGCATTTCTGCGGTCTCTTCGGCGGAAGCCTATGAGGCGACCTATTTTGCCCGAAGGTGCGGCCTGACGCCGGATGAAGCGCTGAAGATTATGCGCGAGGCGCAAGGCTGGGTGAGCACGACGATGCCGTCCAGCGTCAAGCGGAAGAATTAGGCCCACAGTGCAGTGGGCGGCAAGGCATCGGCTGCCAGCAAATGTCCAGACGCTTGGCACCCATCCCCTAAGGTCGGCCTGATCTACCTCGGAGCGCGGATTTACGCGGATTTATAGGTGTTGCTCTTACATTAGCTTAAGAGCATATTTCGTCAGCCGGCGAACTACCCACGCCGGTTAGGCTCGGCGCCATTCCCCTCGATCCCTTGACGCCGAGCCGCGGAATCGGCAGCGCTGGAGGCGAACCATGCCCATGTATCTCTCACGATTCAGCTATACGCCCGAGACCTGGGCGCGCCTGATCGAAAACCCCGAGGATAGACGCGAGGCAGCCCGCACCTACATCGAGTCGGTGGGCGGAAAGCTGCATGGGTTCTGGTACGCTTTCGGAGAGCACGATGGCTGGAATCTGTGGGAGGCACCAGACAACGTTTCGATGGCATCTGTCATGCTTGCCATTGGTGCGGGAGGAGCGATCAGTTCGTACGAGACCACCGTTCTCCTAAGCGTCGAAGAGACAATGCAAGCCCTTGGTAAGGCGAAGTCAGTCCGCTATCGCCCGCCGGGAAAGCCCTGACCAACTCGCGCAGTGTGAGCGCCGGAACTGTTTCCGGACTTTCTCGCGGCCGTTAATCACGTCGCCCAAAGCATGCCCTCAGGCTTGAACCGGGGCCCTGCAGGCTCGGCCAGCGAACGCTACGCTCGCCGTCCAGCTGGCAAAGCCGCTCGCGCGCTCGCCCGAGTAACGATCGCTTGCAGCGGCTCCGGCTGGTGCAGCAGAAATCCCTGGCCGAAAGCAACGCCCATATCCCTGAGGATGTCGAGCGCATCCTGCTCTTCGATTTTCTCCGCCACCACGGAGCAGCCGAGGCTTCTGGCGATGCCCGATATGGCTGAGACGATTTCGCGGTCGAAGCGGCTCTCCGCAATATGCTCGATGAAGGAACCGTCGATCTTGATCGCGTCGACGGGAAAGCGCCGGAGATATTCGAACGAACTCATGCCCGCCCCGAAATCGTCGAGGCTGACGCGGCAGCGCCGCTCGCGCGCCTTGCGGACGAACTGTTCGGCAGCAGTGAAATTGGTGACCGCGGCGGTTTCCGTGATCTCGAAGCCGATGCCGGAATGCGGCGCCCCGGTCTCATCGATGACGGCGTCGACGAAATCCCAAAGCTGCGGGTCGCTCAGCGTCTGCGCCGACAGGTTGAAGCCGAGCGTCAGCGCCCCTGACTTCAGCGCCGGACCGTGAAGTGACAGCGCCGTCCTGATGATCCAGCGGTCGAGCCGCGACGCGACGCCAAACCGCTCCGCCGCCGGGATGAACTCGCCCGGCGGGATCAGCCGCCCGTTGCGCCCGGCGAGCCGCGCCAGGACCTCGACATGGCGGCTCTCCTGCCAGGGTTTTCCGAGCCGGTGGATTTCCTGGCCGAACAGTTTCAGCCTTCCGTCTTCCATGGCATCGACGGTGTCGGCCGCCAGCCGCGCCGCGGTGAGGCCGCTGAAACCGGATGTTGTCTCAGGGGAGAACACAGCGAAGCGATTGCGCCCGGCGGCCTTGGCCGCATAGCAGGCGTCGTCGGCGCAGGCGAGCGCGTCAGCCACCGCGGTATTCTCATCGGCGACGAAGGCGATGCCGATGCTGGCCGCGAGCTTGCGCGACGCCGCCGTCGAGCCGAGATCGGCATCGCGAACTGCCGCGAGAACGGCGCCGGCGAGACGCTCGGCTTGCGCCGCGTCGCAATCAGGCACCAGCAGCGCGAACTCGTCGCCGCCAAGGCGCGCGGCATGCGCCGGCGGCGGCAGACAGCCCAGAATGCCCTTGGCAACGCTCTTCAGCGCGAGGTCGCCGGTGGCGTGGCCAGCGAAGTCGTTCAAGGCCTTGAAGTAGTCGAGATCGACATAGAAGACCGCGAGCGGGCGCGCCGTTGCGATATGCTGGGATAGCAGCCGGTCGAATGCGGCGCGATTCAAAAGGCCAGTCAGGGCGTCATGGCAGGCCGCATGGGCAAGTTCCTGCTCGCGTTGCTTTGCCTCGGTGATGTCGCGCACCGTGCCCAGAATCTGGCCCGACGACTGGGCGTCGGCGATGAACCGTATCAGCGATTCGACATGTCTGATGTCGCCGTCCCGCTTGATGATGCGGTATTGCACGGCGACGACCTTTTGGGTTTGCAGCGGCGCCAAGTGGGCCCGCTCGGCGTCGGCCCTGTCGTCCGGATGCAGATAGCTGTGCCAGAGGTCTTGCGACACCTCGTCGGTTTCGGCGACCAGCCCGAAGATTTCCCGCGTGCGCTCGTCCCAGAAGCTTTTGCGTGCGGCGAGATCGTGATGCCAGATGCCGGTGCCGCTGGCCGCCAATGCCAGGCGAAAGCGCACGTTGACCTGTTCAAGCTCTGCTTCCGCTTGCTTCTGCTTGGTGATGTCGGTCTGGACGCCCATCAGCCGGACCGGCCGGCCATCGACATCGCGCTCGACCACTCCGCCGCGATCGAGAACCCACACCCAGTGACCGGATTTGTGCTTCAGCCTGAGCTCGGTCTCGATCGAATCGGTCAGGCCGGCAATGTGGCGTTCGCCGCTGGCCACCGCCCGCTCGCGATCGTCGGGATGCGTCAGCTGCAGCCAGAGATCGCTCGCCTCGACAAGCTCACCCTCGCCATAGCCGAGCATTTGCGACCACATTGCCGAGTAGAAACAGTCGCCGGTCCTGACATCCCAATCCCAGACGCCAAGATGCGCGCGTTCGAGCGCCAGCTCCCAGAACTCTCCGTTGCGATTCTTCTTGTTAGCCATGCCCTGGACTTCGCCTGCCCCGTCGCAGCCATTTTGCGGCAAAGCCAAGAAGAAACCGTTACTGCACCAATGAGCGGTCGAAGGGGTCCATAGGACGCATCACGGCAAAAACGAAAAGGCGGCCATTCTGGTTTGTCGGCGGCCAGCAACTCCTGGCGCTTCCTTCGAAAGTTGCGCACTCTTGCGAATTGACGGACGAGCCGGACGTGGCTTCAAGGCCAGCGGCAGCAACGGTGCCGCGTTCCTCTTCGGACCTTGAGCGCGACGATGACGCCAGCGACAAGCCTCACTTCTTCCCTTGCGGGTAGATCGTCTCGCCACGCTTCAGCATCTCGACGAACGCCGCGATCTTCTTTTTGCGCCCAGCCTCGGTCTTCATGTTGTGAATGCGGAAGGCGAGCGCGAAACGGTTCTGCGCGCTGAGCGTTGCCAGCATCGCCTTGGCCTTGGGCTCGGTGTCGATGGCCGCCTGAAGATCCCCGGGGATTTTCATGTCCTTGCCGCTTCCATAGGCACGCGCCCAGCGGCCGTCGGCCTTCGCCGCCTCGACCTGTTTCAGCCCATGCTCGGTCATCCGGCCCTCCTCGATCAGCCGGGCGATGTTGTCGACGTTGATCTGGCTCCAGATGCTCTTCCTGCCGCGCGGCGTGTAGCGCTGCAAATAGCTCTTGTCGTCGAGCCCCTTGCGCACGGCGTCGATCCAACCCCAGCACAGCACGACGTCGATGGCCCCCTTGGGCGTGATCGAAGGCAGCCCCGAAGCGACCTTGTGTATCTTGATCCAGACTTCGGTTTCGGTGTCGTGGTGCTGGCCGAGCCAGGTGTAGAAGCTTTCGGCATCGCGGAATTCGCGCACCTTTTCAGGGGCGACCTTGACCGGCGGCATTAGCGGGCCTCGCTTTTTGCGGTCGTCATCGGTTTCCTCCTTCGCTGCTTAGCTCCGATCGAATGGAGCAACAGTGGCCTTGTTGCAAGGCTGGCGGGACAGCAAAGCCGCTGATCTCCCCCCGTGGGGGAGATTGGCAGTGTCGCTGTCCCGCGGCGCCCATGGCGGTTCTTCCCGTCGTACTGTAGGAATCTCTCTGGCAGAACCGACCATGGTGGACACACGGCGGGCTTCAACTTGGGGGATGTTGCCATGCGAGCAGTGCTGTTCGGTCTTGCCCTGCTGGCGCCAACCGTGGCCCTGGCCGAACCAATAGAAACCCAGAAGATCATCACCGCGCTGACCGGCGACTGGAATGGCGACGGCGGCACCGACCTTGTGATGATCGTCGAAACCCAGCCCGGCGATCCGATGGACATGCATTTCTTTCTCAGGGATCGCGAGCACAATTTTTTGCGTCCTGCCGGCGTCGTGCGTGACCAGATTCTCGGCGAGTGGAACGGTTACGACCGGCCCGGCTACGAGGCCTCCGACACCGAGCCGGAGCTGACCGCGCTGCCCAACGGCTCGATCAAACTGTATCTGCCGGCAATGCCGGTCGGCAGCAAGCGGACCAACCAGACGCTGACGCTCGCCTACCGCGACGGCGCCTTCATCGTCGCCGGCTTTGCCTATGACTATCATGATCATCTTGAGGATAATGTCGCAAGCGACTGCGATTACAATGTTATGACCGGCAAGGGCAAAAGCAGCAAGATGCAGCTCGATAGCACGACCAAGCAGAAAACTGTGGCGGTGGAAGGCAAGGTCATTGCCTTTTCGGAGTGGAACCCTGGAACGGGCTTCAGCGCCTGCGGCGAGTGAGGCACGCCGCGTCATCGGATTATCAGGAGGATCTGACCGGTAGTAGTGACTGCTTCACTGCAGCTGCGGTTTCTTGAGAAAGCTGTTGCGGTCGGCCGACTTGACGCGCAGCCAGGTTTCGCGGCCGTCGCGCACCACCCGCAACGGAATCTCCGCGCCTGCCGGATTCTGCCATAGCTTGCGGTAGAAATCGGCGAGCCCGTCGACTTCGCCGTCGCGCACATCCGAGATGATGTCGCCCTGGCGCAGACCGGCTTCGGCGGCCGGGCTGCCTTCGGCGACGCTCATCACCACGACTTCGCCATTGCTTTCGGCGGAGAAGGCGCCGAGCCATGGGCGCGGTGGCTTGGCAACCTGGCCGCGTGTCAGGAGATCGTCGAGAATGGGCGGCAGAAGGTCGATCGGCACCACCATGTTGATATCGGCGATCTCGCCGGCGCGGCTCATCTGCAGGCGCAGCGAACCGATACCGAGCAGCCTTCCGTCTTGTCCGATAAGTGCCGCACCTCCCCATGACGGATGGGCGGGCGCGGTGAAGATCGCCTCGTCCAGGAGATACTCCCAATAGCCGGCGAATTCCTGCTTGGTGACGATGTGCGCCCTGACCGCCTGGCCGATGCCGTCGGCGAGCACCACGGGGTCGCCGGCCATCGCCCTGGCCGCATCGCCGAAAGCCACCGCAGGCAGGCCGAGCGGGGCCAGCGCCTGCACCAGCCCAAAGCCCGATTCCTGGTCATAGGCGAGCGCGTGCGCGGGAACCACGCGCCCGTTGTGGTCGGTCAGCCAGACTTCTTCCGCCTCGGTGATGAGGTAGCCGATGGTGAGCACCAGCCCGTTGTCGCGAATGACCACGCCGCTGCCTTCCCGGCTCGTGCCCAGCGCATTGGCGGTGAAGGCGTCGTCGGGGATCGAGGCGCGCACCGCCACGATGGACCGCAAAATCGTATCGATGGTCATGCTCTCAATCCCGGCAATATTCATGACGGCCGCCAAAGGCCCGGTATCTTCTATAGGTATGGCGCACGTGACGAGGCGCAAGGGCATCGGTGAGCCCTTCTCCCCCGGGGTCCTGGGAGAAACGGCAAGCGGCGTCGACTATAGTTCAACATAAGTTGAACTTCCTGCTGACCGCACTACCTGTATCAATGTGTAGATGAACCTGCCCCACGAATCTCCCGCTTCCATCGCGCAAGCTGATCCTCCCCAAGACCCTCCCCGCTCACAGCACAAGGCCTCCCGAGATGAACCAATACACACCGCCGAAAGTATGGACCTGGAACAAGGAAAATGGCGGCGCCTTCGCCAGCATCAATCGGCCGATCGCCGGCCCGACGCATGACAAGGAGCTGCCGGTCGGCAAGCATCCGCTGCAGCTTTATTCGCAGGCGACACCGAACGGCGTCAAGGTGACGATCATGCTGGAGGAGCTCTTGGCGCTCGGCCACAAAGGTGCCGAATATGACGCCTGGCTGATCAGGATCAACGACGGCGACCAGTTCGGCAGCGGCTTCGTCGAGGTCAACCCCAACTCCAAGATCCCGGCGCTGATGGACCGCAGCGGGCCAAAGCCGATCCGCGTCTTCGAATCCGGCTCGATCCTGGTGCATCTGGCCGAAAAATTCGGCGAATTCCTGCCGACCGAGCAGCCGGCGCGTGCAGAAACCCTGTCGTGGCTGTTCTGGCAGATGGGCTCGGCGCCCTACCTCGGCGGCGGCTTCGGCCATTTCTACGCCTATGCGCCGGAAAAAATCGAATATGCCATCGACCGCTTCGCCATGGAGACCAAGCGCCAGATGGACGTGCTCGACCGGCGGCTGGCGGTGAGCGAATATCTCGGCGGCGACGCCTACACGATTGCCGATATCGCCGTGTGGCCCTGGTATGGCGGGCTGGCCAAGGGCCGCATGTATAACGACGCCGGCGATTTCCTGGCAGTGGACGGGTACAAGAACGTGCAGCGCTGGGCCGAAGCAATCGACGCACGGCCGGCGGTGCAGCGCGGCCGCATGGTCAACCGTGCCTTCGGCGAGCCGGCGATGCAGCTGCACGAGCGCCACGACGCCAGCGATTTCAACACCAAGACGCAGGACAAGCTGGCGGCCGAGTGAGCAGAGCGACGGAGCTCAGCGGATGACGCGCTGACCTCCCCCACGAGGGGGAGATCGGCAGCTTTAACCCGCCCCGTCTCGACGGCGGATCGGGATTGCACAAGCCGCAGCCAGGCTTCCGCGCTGCCAACAGCAGACATATGTATCCGGAAATATATACTGGTTGACTAAAGTAACGGAACGTCCAATGCACATTCCCAGAACCGAACAAGTCCGCTTTCAAAAGGCTTAGACCATATTATCTATTTCGGTCACATCATGATCTAAGCACATTGATATTCTGCCGGCGCGTGACCTGAATCTCGACACGTCGTAAAACCGCATACCGTCTCGACGGTCCAGCACTCGCGGTCGCGGATTACCTGTGTGTCTTTCGCCCGGCTCTGTAGATCAGCTGGACGACGAACAAAAAATATCCAACCTGCGAAACGATCAAGGTAAGGATCGTCCAGCCCAGCGCCTTCCAGATTGAACCCGTTACCAAAAAAGTCGAGAGCGCCACGACGAATGACGCGGTGGTCATCCCCACCAGGAACTGTGGAAAATTCATCGCCTTCCAAAGCCGTCCCGGAGCTTCTAACAGCCGCGACGGCCAACCCTTGCCCAATTTACCCCGGACCAACGTTTTCACCCTTTCAATGGTTGCGCAAGTGGCAAATGGATCAGAAGTGTGCGCATGCTTAATGCATCCTCTGGTTGAGATGCTTCCTGGCTGGTGCTGTTCCTTCCAAAAGAGCTGACCTATTGCGGAAAGGCACGATGGAAATTTGTTGCGCGCCGGGCGCTCCGGGCGCAACGTAGGCCCTGCGGATCGCGATAAAAAAAGAATATCAGTCCAGGGGAGAATTGGGGGGATCACATGGCGCTCAAGGTAATCGGCGCGGGTTTCGGACGCACGGGCACATGGTCGACCTTCGCCGCGCTGAACAGGCTCGGCTTTCCCTGCTATCACATGCAGGAGGTGATCCTCAACAAGGCCAACAAGGGCCACCTCGACTTCTGGCGCAAGGTGGCAAACAGCAAGCCCGGCACGCCGCACGACTGGGACCGGGTGTTTGCTAACTACACGGCAACGGTCGACAATCCCGGCTGCTGCGTGTGGCGGGAGCTGCTGGCCGAATACCCTGATGCCAAGGTGCTGCTGACGCTCCACCCGCGCGGCGCCGAAGGCTGGTACGGCAGCACGATCGATACGATCTACTTCACCGAGAATCTCTGGCAGTTCAAGATTTTGGAGTGGCTGACGCCGTTCGGCCGAAAATTCGGCGACATGTCGCGCAAGCTGATCTGGGGCCGCGTGCTGGCCGGCGTGATGGACGACCGTGAGCGGGCGATCGCGCGCTACAACGCCTACACCGAGGAGGTGAAGGCGGCCGTGCCGCCGGAAAAACTTCTGGTGTTCACGGTGACCGAAGGCTGGGGGCCGCTGTGCCGCTTTCTCGGCGTGGCAGAACCTCAGGAGCCGTTCCCCAACCTCAATGATCGCGAAAGCGTCAAGAAGGTGATCCGCGACATCATCAAGGGATCGTACGTCATGCTCGGGCTGTCGATCGCGGGCGTGATGGCGGTGCTGGGCGGGGTTTTGTGGTGGCTGGGGTAGCGGTGGTACGAAAGACTCTGACAGCGCTGCAGCTCAGGCGAAGCCTTGATGCCGGCGGGACGGCGCCCCCCTCTGTCCTGCCGGCCATCTCCCCCTCGAGGGGTGAGATTGCGCGCTCAGCCGCTTTCGCCAATCTCCAGCCTTGCAGAGGCGTGCGGAGCGCTGAGGCTGCCGATCTCCCCCCTTGAGGGGGAGATGTCCGGTAGGACAGAGGGGGGCGCTGTCTGCCGGCGTCAAAAATTACTACAGACGCAACACTGCCGCTCAGGCCGACATCGCCAGCGGTCTTGCGCTCTTGTTGGGGATCTGGATGTCGATCTCCAGCGTCGACATCGTCTCGCCGCGATCCATCGAGACCTGCAGATAATCTTGGTCGATCTGCACATGTTTGGCGATGACGGCCATGATCTCCTCGCGCAGCACTGAGACGAGGTCGGGCTGGCTGCGGTTGCGGCGCTCATAGGCGAGCAGCACCTGCAGCCGCTCGCGCGCCACCGGCGCGCTGCCGCGCCGCTTGAAGAGGTCTAACAGGTTCATGCTGCCCTCCTTCCAAAAAGCCGGTCGAGAAAGCCCTTGCGCTCGAACGGCACGACGACCGGCAGGTCCTCGCCCTCGAGCCGTTTGGCCGCCTCGATATAGGCGCGGGCGGCGGCATTCGTCGGGTCGCTGAGCGTCACCGGCGAACCGAGGTTGGAGGCCTTGAGCACGTCCTGGCTCTCGGGAATGATCCCCAGGAGCGGCGTCGACAGGATCTCCAGAACGTCGTCGATCGAGAGCATTTCGCCGCGAGCCGCGCGGGCGGCATCGTATCGCGTCACCAGCACGTGCTTGGCGATCTGCTCGCCCCGCTCGGCCTTCACGGTCCTGGCGTCGAGCAGGCCGATGATGCGATCGGAATCGCGCACCGAGCTGACTTCCGGGTTGGTGACGATGACCGCCTCGTCGGCAAAGCGCATGGCGAGCTGCGCACCGCGCTCGATGCCGGCCGGACTGTCGCAGAAGACGTAGTCGAACACCGAGCGCAGCTTGTCGATCACCTCGCCGACGCCCTCCTCGGTCAGCGCATCCTTGTCGCGCGTCTGCGAGGCCGGCAGCAGGAACAGCGTTTCGACGCGCTTGTCGCGGATCAGCGCCTGCGACAGCTTGGCCGTTCCCTGGATGACGTTGACCAGGTCGAACACCACCCGCCGCTCGGCGCCCATGATCAGGTCGAGATTCCTTAAGCCGACATCGAAGTCGACCAGGGCCACTTTCTTGCCGGTTCTTGCGACCGCGGCACCAAGGGCGGCCGTCGAGGTCGTCTTGCCGACGCCTCCCTTGCCCGAGGTGACCACCACTACCTTGCCCATATATGCCTCCATTATTGTTGTTGGTATTGCTAAGCGTCTGAATTACGCGGCGCGCTTAAGTCGTTGTTTTCATATGTCGTCATTTCAAAACCACTGCGTACTTTCGGGCGACTGCATTAGCTGAACGGCGCGATGCGCAGCGTGTCTTTTTCGAGAAACGCCTGGACGGCTTTTCCACGCAAGGACGGCTCCATCTCTTCGGCGGTGCAATACCAGCCGTCGACCGACAGCAGCTCGGCCTCGTTTTTGCGGCAGAAGATGCGCGCCGCCGAATGGCCTAGCACACCGGCCGACGCTCGCCCGCGCAGCGTGCCGTAGACGTGGATGGAGCCGGCGGCGACGATCTCGGAACCGGAGGCGACGGAGCCGAGCACGATGACATCGCCATGCGCGTGGAAGACCGACTGGCCCGAGCGGATCGGCGTCTTGACCATTAACGTCGCCGGCGCTTCCGGCTGCCTGTCTTCTGGCTGCTTGCCCTGTTCCGCCTTGCCTTCTTCCGGCTTGCCCGCCTCTTCAGGCCTGCCCTTGGCGTCGGCCTGCATCAGCAAACTGGCGGTAGCCTCTTTCGCACCGATCAGCACCGGCGGCAGATTGGCCTCGAGCGCCGTGCTGCCGTCAAGCTCGATCGCATAGATGCGGATGCCGCGCAGGCCAAGCTCAGCAACCAGCGTTTCGATCTGGCTGACCTCCGGCTTCAGCGTGTTGAGGTTGAGCACCACCGGTCGGCCGGCAAAATAGCCGGGAGAATTGCCGATCCAGCGATCAAGGCTTTCCAGCCACTCCGAAAGCGGCGCTTCCGGGGTGAGCGTGAAGGCGACGAACGAGCGGGCGCGAAAGCGAATGGATTTGGTCTCGACAGGGGCGGCGAAGGTCACGGACAGCGATTCCTTACTGATAGGTAAACGCTAGCCAGCCATGGTTAACGAAAGGTTAACGGAGGGGTGTTTGCGGCATCCGGAAAGCTGTTACTGACAGACCTGGCGGTGTCAGCAGCCGAGCGGACAACGCTGGATATTGCCTTGCCCTTTCCTCGACACCTTGCTGGCTAAGTGCCCTTCACTGCGTCCTCGATCAGTTCGGCTAGCAAGGTGGAGAACCGCTCGTCAGTCCTATCTCCTATGTTTCCCACTTCTCTTGCCACCATCCCGGGCGAAGAAACTGACACTTGCCCACTCAGCTGAACGTTGACCGTGAACGTCCTCCCGGCTGCCTCCTTCTCCATTCCCCCCTTCCTGTAGATTCTAAACCGAATAGACGGTGTTGATGCTTTGGCCTGGCGGCGTGGCGCGGTGTCCATCTCGACAGTCACCTCGCCCGCCACCTCAGCCTTGGCCGCTTCCAGCGACGCAACCACGACGTCATTTAGCCAGGCCCGTGCTTGCGCGCCGAAGTCCACCCCCTCGGCCTTCTCACTGCCGACCTTCTCCTCTTGCTCACGGCGAGCTCCCTTCCCGCGCTCAAGGGCTTCTTTGAACTTAGACATCATGGTTTGCCTCCGATTGTGGGCGCATAAGACCAGCCGTCACATCCGCCATGCTCCTCTTAATGGGGTAGAACGCGCGCAATCGGCGTCCGTTGCGTAAGTGGAGCCCGTGATTCGCCGCAGCGCACGGCAGTATCCTTCTGGCTACACCGTTTGCACCTGAACCTGATGGCTTCCAGCGGCTTGTTCCAGCCCACCAACTGAGCGACATCGCGCCAACAATCTCCGCTTAGCTCTTCTCCCCTCACCATCCTGCCCCCGAATCCCCCACGCGGTGG
>NZ_JBVVQU010000075.1:0-24627 GCF_055811555.1 Mesorhizobium sp. WSM4813 | reverse complement strand
CGAGGTGGATGTTGAATCAGCACAAGACGCAGCTGTCACATCACAATCGATTCATCGACCACAGGACGTGCTCTAGCCGCCCCGGATACCCGCTGCTGCTCAACTGGTTCAGGCAGCTTTTGTGGCTGCTCATCGCGGCGCTTAATCGCCTGACAAAACCCGTCGCAGTCTGATCCGCCTTCATTGTTCCGCGGAGGACTGATTAGCGTTTTGTCAATCATCACCAGATCCTTGGCGTTAGGTTCCACGAAACGCCGCCGAACTGCTCATGCAAAGGTCCACCTACAGCAGCTGGCGCCAACGGGACTACACTGCTAAAAGCTCGTCCACCATTCTGGCTAGAGTAAACTTCTCTGCCGCCACAACTTTGGCTGCCTTGCCCATTTCAGACCATAGTCGCCTATCTCGATACACTTGCTGAATCGCCTGTTCAAAACCGGGCAGATTCGCCGCATCGGCTAGCCAGCCGGTTCTGCCGGGCTGAACGATCTCACCTGGGCCACCAGCTCGGTGCGCCAGCACTGGTTTCCCTCTGTGCATTGCCTCTATTATAGACAATCCGAACGGTTCAGGGTCCGTCCTCGCATTTACAACTATGTCGCACAGATCATACAGCGGGCCGGGTGCATCCTGGTGCCCGAGCAAATGGACACGAGCATCTAATCCATTTTTTGAAACGAAGTCGTGTATTTCTCTGGCATAATCACTGCAAAGCGGACCTCCGCAAAGTACTACTGACATCTTTTCGAGGCCAGGTCTGAATGCCTGCAGAGCCCTTAAGAACAGCAACTGGCCTTTCTCTGGAACAAGCCGCGCAAAAATACCAAACATTACATCTTCGTCTTCCACCTTAAGTGAAAGAGTCACACAATCACCTCTGGATAAATACTCTGGATCACTCCGAATGCCTAGATGTGTAACCCGACCGTGTTTTACTGCACGGCCAAGTGTCGATAACGTGTAAGCACTATTGGCCCGTGGCTTTACTGGCAGAAGGGAAAATGCAAAATGGTAGATATGGCGATTAATATCTAACGGATAGCTAGCACTCACAGCGTTTGGCATGAGCCACACCGCCTGCGTACTGCTAGAACGGCATGCCAGACCCGCTAAAACAACATCAAGTGGATTACGGAAAATTAATCTCGTAATTGATCTTTCCCGCATATTTTTAGCTAACCACCTAGAGCGCTGGAACTGCTCGAATGCCATTCCGGATAATGACATCAGTTTCCCGGCGGTCGTTCCGCTGAGAATTCGCGGAGGCCTGCTCCTATAGACGATTGTTTCTACACCGAGTTGCCGAAGAGCGTCATACAGACTCCCCTTTCCAGCAGAAAACGCGATTACACTCTCCCCGCGGCGAAGTAATTCCCAAGCGATGTCTTGGAGTATACGCGATACGCCATAACCTTCATCGCCCCGAACAAGCAGTGCACACGACATTAGCCCCCCCTCAGGAAATTAGCTACTTTTCTTCCGATCGTATCCCACCCGTGATCTGTCAAATTTGGCACGGTTCTAACAGCGTTTCTTAGCCAATTACAGTAATCTAGCACAATTTTTTGTGTTAAATCGCCTTCGTAAAGGTACACCCATTCGTCGCCTACTTGTTCTCGTAGCTCGACGAGGGACCCTTGGTTGGGAGCCAAGATCGGCTTGTTCCTCGAGAGGGCAAAAAGAGCTGAGCCGCTATTAACAATGTTTCTATATGGAAGAACTATTCCGTCGGCTTCATCCACAAACTGCTCCAATTCGAGTTCGGGAAGGTGATCGAGTCTGATCGTTACGTTGGGCGACAATTGTGAGATTTCTTTTAGCTTACTGGCAATGCGGAGATCATCAGCTCTCCCCGCAATAGACAGATGAACCACACCTGCCATTGCAGCAGCTATTGAGGCAAAATCGTCAATTCCTTTGTATGCTCTTATTTGACCAAAAAAGGCCAAGTGAATGACCGCCCCCTTTGGAGGTGAATAGATTTTTGGCATTGTATGAGCGATTTCGCGATAGTGGCCGTGGCCAACCACCAACGAATTGCAATAACGAAGGCTGGGAACCGCTTCCTCAGTCATTTTTTTTGCAGTCCTTGATAGGTATATCACGCCGCTCAGTGACCTAAAGAAAATTGTGCTCTGGGCACCAAACGCAGATGAATCATGCGGGATAATATTGTGAGCGATCCATATGGTCTTTTTTCCAATCAGGTGCTTGAGGAGTAGGAGGCCCGCGGCTTTTAGAAATGTCTTCATCGATGGAAGATAGCCAGCACTTTCACCAATAAATTCATCCGGCCAGTGCAATATGAATATATTAGTACTACTTACATTGCGCCTGGAGAATATCTCAAGGGGAAGCACCTTAATTCGTTCGTTTTCTAGGGCAGACGCGAACATGCTCGGATAGGGATTTGATCTACTGTGTTTTGGCCGCACTGATACCGTCACCTCGCGACCTCTTCGTGGCACTATTTACCTCCTTTCAGCTGCTAGAAAGCCGGTTATTAATCGTCTGTTTGTGAATACGTTCTCTATGTGTCGGCGTAATTTTGATCTAGAAACCGCCAATCATTCTGTCCCCGGTCTCGGACTTGGTTCTATCGGAAACTTACGCGGCTCCTCATAGGGTTAGTCGTGCCAGGGAGCGACAAACCGGCCGGTCCCTCATCTCTGCCAATGAATTGTAGCCATAATTGGCTAACCTCTCCGGGCGAACACTAGCTGTCTGATTTTCCGCACGGGCTTCGCAACAAGTGCGTAGTCGACAGGACCTGATCCAAGCCAACGGCGCCGTGAACGCAGTGCTTCCAGATTGTGCCAGATGTGGGAACGGAAGCTCTTCGTGCTAGTCCCGCCCATCATCATGTCCACAAGGACTTTGTCGATTGTGGCAATCCTGAAGCCATAAAGCTCAACGGCCCTCAGCATCCAGTCGTAGTCGGAGGAAACTTTGAGCGTCAAATCGAACGGCCCGACCTTTTCGGCAACGGCGCGCCGAACATAGAAGGTCGGGTGAGCAGGCATCCAACCCGAATGGAAACCATTTTGCGGTCTTGGTTCCGCTCGCCAGCGACGAACGACCTGTTTGCCTTCGTGATCATTCACAAAGTCAAGATGGCCGTGGACAATATCGGCTTCAGCAAGCGCCTCGCTGATTTTACCGAGCACTAACCGATCATGAAAGGCATCGTCGGCGTTGAGAACCCCGATTGCTTCGCCGTTGCAAAGCGCAAGCCCCTTGTTCAGCGCGTCATACATGCCGTGGTCGGGCTCGCTAACTAACCGCAGTCGTCCCTCGCCATAGGAGCGAATTATAGCCAATGTTCCGTCGGTCGAGGCTCCATCGACAACAACCAGTTCTTTGTCATGATGATCTTGGGCAAAAAAACTGTCAAGCGTATGCCTAATCGTTGCTGCGGAATTCCGGCAGACAGTCAGGACTGAAATCTTCATTCCCAGATCCATTGGCTATTGTGCTGCGCCCCTGCCAAGCTCTTCGTCTAGCCGGCGATGCTCATATTCGCGCTCGACAACCTTCAGGTCGGATTGGACCATTTCGCGGACCATTGCAGCCAGCGAAGTTGTGGCTTTCCATCCGAGCATGCGCTCTGCCTTGGAGGGATCGCCGATCAAAAGGTCCACTTCGGTTGGCCTGAAGTACCGGGGATCCACCTCGACGAGAACGCCACCAGACTTTGCATTGATGCCCTTTTCGTCCACGCCCGAACCAACCCACAGGATCTCAACCCCGATCTCGCCAAATGCAAGCTCCACAAATCGACGGACCGAGTTCTTTACTCCGGTCGCGAGAACATAGTCGTCGGCCGCATCCTGCTGAAGAATCTTCCACATGCCTTCAACGTAATCGCGGGCATGCCCCCAATCTCGCTCGGCAGACAAATTCCCCAGATAGAGTCTATTCTGAAGGCCTAGACTGATAGCGGCAGCAGCGCGCGTGATTTTACGCGTCACAAATGTTTCGCCGCGCATCGGACTTTCATGGTTGAACAGAATCCCATTGGAGGCGTGGATGCCATAGGCTTCCCGGTAATTTACTGTGATCCAGTACGCGTAGATCTTTGCGGCCGCATAAGGCGACCGGGGATAAAAGGGCGTTGTTTCATTTTGCGGAACCTCCTGCACTTTCCCGTAGAGCTCGGAAGTCGAAGCCTGATAAAAGCGTGCTTTTTTTGTCAGGCCAAGTAGCCGAATGGCTTCCAGAAGACGCAATGTGCCGATGGCATCTGCATTTGCCGTATACTCCGCAGTCTCGAAGCTCACCTGAACATGCGATTGCGCCGCGAGATTGTAGATCTCGTCCGGTTGAACTTCCTGGATGATGCGGATCAAGTTTGTTGCGTCGGTCATATCACCATAGTGCAGCGAAAAATTCACACTGGTTTCGTGCGGATCTTGATAAAGATGATCGATACGGCCCGTGTTGAACGAAGACGATCGCCGTTTGATGCCATGAACCTCATATCCCTTCCTAAGCAAGAGATCAGCAAGATAAGCGCCATCTTGGCCGGTAATGCCAGTAATCAACGCAGTTTTTCGGCTCATTTCGTTTCCTTAGGCAGTTTAGAAATCAACTATAACAACTTCTGCTCAATTGACGGCCTGGCCATTATCTAGATCCAAACCCACTTAACACCGTTTTCAGCGTCCGCAGCATAATGACGATATCAAGCCATGGCGAGAAATTCTTTATGTAGTAGAAGTCGTAATGAAGTTTTTCGATTTCGTCGTCATCGTCTGACACATACCCTTGATTCACCTGTGCCCACCCAGAGATACCTGGACGGACAATATTTCTGTAGCGGTAGAATGGCAGAGCCACAGAATAATGAGACGATAGCACCGTGGCCTCGGGTCGAGGTCCAATCCAGCTCATTTCCGAACGAACGATATTGATCAGCTGCGGAAGTTCGTCAATTCTGCTTCTCCGAAGGAAGCGGCCAAGCCGGGTGACCCTGCTGTCGCCCGGCTTAGTTACAGCAAGACTACGGACGTGCACTGCTTCAGGCGCACTGACGGCCATCGTTCGAAACTTGTACACCGTAAACGACCGTCCGCCATAACCTAAGCGCTCCTGGCGGAATATAGCAGGTCCAGGCGATTCCCACCTGATCATCAGGGCGATGAAGATCAAGAACGGCGCCAGCACAATCAGAGCTAATAGTGCGCTGATCCAGTCGACTGCCTGCTTAATTTTGATGTAGGCGTGGTTGGGATTAAGCGAGCCCAACGTGTTTTCGGATAGATGCTCGATTTCAACGCGTCCCGTCAGGGACTCGCTGATCTGCTTGACGTGGTAGACCGGAACTCCGGCAAGCGCCTGGTCGGCGATGTAGCGCTCCCAATCATTGGATAGATCAGCACGAAGATCTGCGACGACGCCGTTGACCCTATCGATGATCGTATTGGGCGAGACAAGCCAGTGCCAATTCACGCCTCCGATTGCCTTAAGACGACTGACTGCCCCCCCTGGCACCACAGCAAGACTGTACGGATCAAGGCGGCGGCTCAAGATGCTCAAGCCGAAATACCAGAGGATTGACAACGTCAAACTGCTGGCGGCTTGAAAAGCGCTATACTCGATCCGAAACAAGAAAATAATGAGGTATACAAAACCGTACGACAAAGCGAAAGTTGGTAGAATATAACCGGCAGCAGCGACGCCTGGAAAATCACCTATTCTTCGAAAAGAAAAAAAGCCCATGGCATGCGCTACAAATGCAGCCAATATTGTAACCTGCAAATTCTGGTAATAAATCAAAATGGGATCGACCACAATTCGAATCAGCGCAGGAGCCAGAATTGCAAAGCAAAATCCGCCAAGCAGTTGAAACCTAACTCGATGCAGTATGTGCCGTTGATGTCGCGGCTTTATGGTGGGAGCATTCAATTCCAATCACCCTCCGGAAGATCGCTCAATAGCTCGACTATTCCCATTTGAGGATCGATATTCTTAGGATCTGACACAAGGCTTTCAATCAAAATCAAAGTCAGATCGACACACCAAGCGAGCCCGTGCAGCAGTCTTGGGTTGGGCTATCTGCAATCAAAAATGCGGCAGGTCTCCAGCAACAGCTACCGCACTCCCAGGTGAAACCGAGAGCCGACTTGCTACAATTGCAACGCACGACGGGGCGTAACGCGCTAGGCTATGCGATCGCGACGAGTTCCCTTGAGTCCATGTTAACAGGGATCTCACCGTTCATGATGGCAATCAGGACTCGGGCCCTTCCAGCTGGATCGAGCCGGTCAAGGCGACCGATCATCTTCGCGAAAGGACCTGAGACAATCCGGACCGATGCGCCCGCCGCGAGACCTCCCCTGAAATCAAGCAGGCCGTCTTTGCCAGTCAGGGCTATAAACCGCTCCACCAACCCCGAGGGGACGGGCAATGGCTGTTCGCCTTGCATTATGAGTGAGCGCACACCGAACGTTCCATTGATCGAGCGCCACCGCTGCAGAGCGACGTCGAGGGCGACGAACATATAACCTGGAAAATAGGCCGCTGGTCGCGTCTCGATGCGCCGGGCATGACGTGTGGTCTTCTCGCAGCGAGGCGTAAACGGATGAAACCCCTGCATCCGGAGATGCCGTTCGGCGACGTCTTCTTTTCCCGGAAATATACTGGCGGCATACCAGCGTGCTGCGGTGCCGGTTGCGGGCCGTCGCAACGATACAGTCGCCTCAACAGTTGTTTTTTTCGAACTAATCACGCGTCTCGCTTTCGGCGGGGTTTCGGCATGGTCGATGTCAAGGGTTACGACAGCGTGAAGATACCAGCAAGCAATTATCTCACGAGAATCGGGGCGGTTCGTCGAAAAAATTCCTGGCAATTGTCCATCAACTTTAGCTGCGCCTAAAAAATCATCGAGCCGCTTTCTTTTTAGCTATCCAGGCAGCGGCGTCGAGCAATTGCTTCGATATGCAGCTGCTTGGTTACGCTGGCTCGCGACGAATCGCTGGCAGTTCTGGTCCTTAATCCGTCGATTTGAACATACTGTGACGGTATCGTTAGCAAAGCGTGGCGGAAATCTGGTAGGCCGCCGCTGAGCCAGGATTATGCCCAAGCAGCCACATCCCCGTGATTGCGTGGACCCGATCAGTGCCGCGGCCGGCCCCTCGACCAGAGTTCAGGAGCGCTTAAGCAGCGACCAGACCGCTGGCACAAGGCTCGCTGCCAGGGCGACCTTGATCAGGTCGCCGACAATGAAGGGCACGACGCCGAACTGCCATGACTTTTCCGGGCCGATGAGCAGCGCCAGCCAGGCAAAACCCATCGCCATCATGACGATTTCGGCAACCAGAATAGCGTTGAAGAGCTTGATCGGATGGCGATCCCAACCGCGATCGGCGGCCCAACCGACAATCGCCGCCATGACCACGAAACCGGCAAGATAGCCGCCGGTGGAGCCGAGCATGTAAGCGATGCCGATGCCCTTTTCCGGCGTGCCCTGGAAGACCGGAAAGCCCATGGCGCCCTCCGCCATGTAGAGAAGCAGCGTGGCAACGCCGAGGCGCATGCCGAATGCCGCAGCGATCAGGAAGACAGCAAGTGTCTGCATCGAGATGTCGACCGGTCCGAGCAGAACTCTGGTCTTGGCCGACAAGGTCAGCACCAGCGTTCCAACTATCGCCAGCAAAAGCTGCGTCGCCAGGCGGGTCGCGCCCTTTTCAGGCAAAGCGAGAGAAACAAGCGGTGTCGTTGCAATTGCCATGGTCTTCCTCATATCGGACTGCCGCAGATCGCGGCCTTTGCGTTTTCCTATATTGGCTTCCGTGTTATGCGGCAATCAGTTTTGCTGTCTCTAGAGCGCGTCGCGTTTGACCGGCCTCATGCGACGCGCTTTAGGTTGTCGTTTTACGCATGTCGTTATCGCAAAACCGCTGCACACTTTTGCGCGACATGCAATTGGAACAGAGCTGAACGACGTTCGCCATGGCGCTGAAATTCGACACAGACTTCGATCCGTTCTACGGGCAGGGCGCGATCGTTGCGCCCGACGTGCTTCGGATTACCGCGAAAAATCCCGGCCCGTTCACCTTTTACGGCACTAACAGCTATATCGTCGGGCACAAGACGCTGGCGGTGATCGATCCGGGGCCGGATGATGATGCGCATCTCAAGACACTGCTCGAGGTGGTTGGAGACAGGCCGGTCAGCCATATTTTCGTCAGCCACACGCATCGCGACCATTCTCCGCTGGCAGCGCGGCTGAAGCGGCACACCGGGGCAATTGTCCTAGCCGAGGGTCCGCATCGGTCGGCGAGACCGCTGCGCATTGGTGAGATCAATCCGCTCGACGCCAGCGCCGACACCGCCTTTAATCCGGATATTGCGCTTCCCGACGATACTGTCGTCAACGGCGACGGCTGGGCGATCAAAACGGTGCTGACGCCGGGTCACGCCGCCAATCACGCGGCTTTTGCGCTGGAAGGAACCGGTATCCTGTTCTCGGCCGATCATGTCATGGCGTGGGCGACCTCCATCGTTGCACCGCCGGACGGCGCCATGGCCGACTATATGGCCTCGCTGGATCGGCTGATCGAGCGCGACGACCGCCTGCTGCTGCCCGGCCATGGCGGGCCGGTGACAGCGCCGCGCAGTTTCATGCGCGAGTTGAAGTCGCATCGCAGGATGCGCGAGCAAGCGATCCTAGAGCGCCTCCGGGGTGGAGACGGCACGATCAAAGAGATGGTCGCGGCGATCTACAGGGATACCGACCCGCGCCTTCATGGTGCTGCCGGGTTGTCCGTGCTTGCCCATCTCGAGGATCTGGTGGCTCGCGGCCTGGTGAGCACCGACGGCGACCCGGCTATAGACGGCATATTCAGGTTGCCTGGCTAAGATCCCGCCACGAGCTCGCACTACGCTCCTGAAAACTCAGAACCGGCTGGAACGCTCCGCTGGTTGAGGCGACTTTAAACCCTGGCAAGAGCATTCCGGATTGGCCGGAAGTCGCGCGGCGGTCTCCAGCGCGACCCGCGAGGCTGTCATGGAGAGATTGGGCAGCACGTCCTCCTGCAGCAATTTCTGGCGATTGCGGTCCATATAGTCGTTGAAGCCCGCCGTGACGAATGCACAGGGCACGAAGCAAGCGCCGATCTCGCGCGCCAAGGTGGCCTCAGGGGCGATCGAATGGTTGAGCACATCCGCCCCCATCCCGCGGTACGCCAAAGCCTCGGCTGGGGTTGTCAGTCGCGGCCCATAACAATGGGCAGCCACCAACTGCTGTTCGATGCCATGAACGCGGTATTCGGCTGGCCAATGACGGCGGGCCGTCTCAACCAGAACCGCCGCACATCTTGGACATACGATCTGCTTGCCCGAACAGTCAAAGCTCTGGCGGTCCGGAAGCAGTGAAAACGGGGTCTGCGTCAGTTCGATGATATCGGCGTTCACCACCATGTCGCCAGGCTGGATCGCCTTGTTGACGGCACCAACGGTCGAACAGGCGAGAACTTGCCGTGCACCCGCCCGCATCAATACCCAGAACGCGCGGCGATGGCAGGAATGGTCGATATGGTCGCGGGGATTGCCGTGCGAATACATGCACAGCGCGCGCTTCGCTCTTCCTTCGGCTGTAACCAACGCATCGAACTCGAGCAGCTTCCAGTTGTCGGTGCGACCGAAAGGTGTTTCAAAACTCATGTCGCGCCGCAACGTGCGCACGCCATCGACCTCGACATCTTCCGGGAACGCAAGCCCCCAGTTTGCCGACCCGGTGATGATCGCCAGCCCCACCCGAGGTATGTCCGTCGAATGATCCGTCAGATCGTCGGCTGCGTGGTGATTGGTGGGCATGTTTCCAGTCTCGGTCAGGATTTTTGGCGAAGGGTCACAATCAGGACGACGGCCACGACGATGACGGTCCACAATGTTGAGATCGCCGCGATGGTCGGGTCAATCTGATCGCGCAGCGACACGAACATGAGCTTCGGCATCGTGCTGTTGCGACCACTTGCGATGAAGATCGAAATCACAGACTCATCAAGCGACGTCAGGAACGCCATCAATGTCGCCGACAGCAAGCTGATCCGAAGTTGCGGAACGATTATTCCGCCAATGGCTCTGGCCCAGTTCGCACCGAGGCTGCGCGCCGCCTGAACCTGGTTCCAGTCGAAGCGAGCCAGGGCGGGCAGCAACACAATGCACGCCACCGGAACGGCCAGCACCACATGTCCGACCAGCACACCGAACAGCGTTCCGACCAGACGTTGTGCCGCCAGCACGAAAAACAGGCCGATCGCCAGCAGGATTCCCGGGGTGACCGAGGGGGTGAGCAGGACGCTCTGGATGGTCGCAGCGGTCTTTCCGCCCAGCCGATTCATTGAAATGCAGGCGAGCAGCGCAAACGGTACCGCGATCAACGCCGTCAATGTCCCAAGGATCAAACTCGTTCTGAGTGCAGCCATCCACGTCGCCGAGCCGAAGAAGTTCTCGTACCAACGCAACGAGTAAGCGTGCGGCGGAAACTCGAGAAGATTCGACGCCGAGAAGGAAAGCGGCACCACCACGAGCGTCGGCAACATCAGAAATGCCATCACAAGAGCAGCAAAGCCCCAGAGGACAATGCGGGCCAGCCTGTTGTGCGGATAGGCCTCAAGCATGGGAGGCTTCCACTGTGTTGTGGGCCAGCAGGCGGCGTGCCGCCAGCAGCATCACACCGATCACCGCCATCAGAACGAGGAGCAGAATGCCCAGGACGCTCGCCGACCCCCAATCCTGAAAGGTCGATAGCGCACGCTCGATCCGGGTAGAGAGAGGATTTACCTTGCCGCCGCCAAGCACCGCCGGCGTGATGAAAAAGCCGATGGAATAGATGAGAACGATGACCGAACCCGAGAAGATGCCGCCGGCCGAAAGCGGTATTATGACGGTGCGGATGACCTGCCCGAGCGTGGCTCCCATGCTCGCTGAAGCGCGAACGAGGTTTGGGTCGATATCGCGCATCGCGGCATAGACCGGCAGCAGAAACAGCGGCAGCATGTAGTGAACCATGCCGATGAGCGTTCCCGTGAAGTTGTAGACCAGCGGCAAAGGCTCTGCCGTCAGGCCAGAACCAGTCAAAGCCGCGTTGATCATGCCATCACGCCGCAAGAGCACGAGCCAGCCATAGGTGCGCACCAGGATAGCGGTCCACAACGGCAGCATGACGAAGGCCATCAGCACGTTGGCGACCCTTGGTCTGGCGCTGGCCAAGGCCAGTGCCAGCGGGGTGCCCAGAAGAATGCAGATCGCCAGCGTGCCGAGGGACAGTTCAAGGGTGGTGACGAGCGCCGACCATGTCAGTCCGCTCGAAAGCACTTTCGCGTAATTGCCAATGGTGTACTCACCGCCTGTGGTCAGGAAAGATTGCCGGATGATCCAAAGGATGGGCAAAATCGCCGCCAGTCCAACGATGAACAGCGCCGGCAGCGAAAGCGAAAGGAAGAACCGCCGCTCACGTCGCGCATCTGCGGCGAGCGCAGGATCCATAGTGACGGTCACGCTGTCCCTCCCGGTATCGCGTGAACCTTCGCCGCCGGTGCATATGCGGTCATCCGCTGACCGGCGGCAAGCTCGGCGCAGCCGCCGGCCAGCGCAGCGGGAATGCAGACAAGAACCTCTTGCCCACTGTCAAGCGCCAGCGTCAACAGCCAGTTCTCGCCGCGAAACGCCTTGGCGCGCAGTATCCCTTCGAGCGCCACTCCGTCTCCCCCGACGAGCTTCGCATCGAGATGAAAGCTTTCCGCGCGGATCATCAGAGTTTCGCGTGACGCTTCGGCGCCGTCGATTCTGCGCACCGAGCCTGGAGCCACAATGTTAGCCTCGCCCATGAACTCCGCGACGAAGCGGGTCGATGGACGATCATAAATCCGCTGCGGCGTATCGATCTGCTGGATGCAGCCGGAGTTCATCACCG
This sequence comes from Mesorhizobium sp. WSM4813, assembly GCF_055811555.1. Taxonomy (NCBI): domain Bacteria; kingdom Pseudomonadati; phylum Pseudomonadota; class Alphaproteobacteria; order Hyphomicrobiales; family Phyllobacteriaceae; genus Mesorhizobium; species Mesorhizobium sp. WSM4813. Next base: position 12,707 of record NZ_JBVVQU010000075.1, on the reverse strand, counting down.
CAATCCGGTCAGACATAATCAGAGCTTCGCGCTGGTCATGGGTCACGTAGATTGTGGTGATCCCCAGATCATCGTGCAGACGCCGAATCTCGTACTGCATGGTTTCGCGCAGATTCTTGTCGAGCGCCGACAGCGGCTCGTCCATCAACATCACGCGCGGCTCGAAGACGATAGCCCGCGCCAATGCCACCCGTTGACGCTGGCCGCCGGACAGTGCGGCAACATTGCGCTCCGCCAGACTATCCAGCTTCACGCGGGCCAAGGTGTCAAGCGCCCGCTGACGCGCCTCCGCCCTCGGCGTCTTGCGCAGCGCCAGCGGATACGAGACGTTCGCCAGGACATTCATGTGGGGAAACAAGGCGTAATTCTGGAATACTATGCCGATGTCCCGTTTGTTTGGCGCCAGGCGGGTGATGTCCCGATCGCCCAACAAGAGTTTACCGGAATCCGGGCGGACAAACCCGGCCAGAGCCATGAGCAGCGTGGTCTTGCCCGATCCCGATGGCCCTAGAAGCGTGAGGAATTCGCCAGCTTGAATATCTAGCGAAACATCATCCAGTGCAACGTAGGTCCCGTAAGCCTTGCTGACGCTGTCGATCGTGATTGGGAGCGACTTCATCATGTGCTCCACCCTTAGAGCTGAGACTCAGCGGGCCATCATCTCATCGAACGCTTGTTGGGCAGCCTCGCCATTCTTGACCCACCATTCTGAATTCGAAAACACGGAACTGCCGGCATTTTCAGGCGCGGTCGCAAGGGTCTTCAGACGGTCCTCGGGAATAAGGCCACCTTCATATGCCGCAGGATTGACCGGGCCGTAGGCAATGAAATCGGTCAGCTTTGCAACTCGCGCGGGCTGCGTCATCGCTGCGATGAGCTTCATCGCGGCTTCCTTGTTCGGCGCTCCCTTCGGCACCCCAAGGCAGTCCGTGCCGATGACCGATCCCTTGAACGTGTAGTCAGCCGCGCCGCCATCTGCTTTCACGGTTTCGGCCCGTCCGTTCCAGGTAACGACCAAATCCGCCTCGCCATCTTTCAGCAACTGTGCAGACTGAGCTCCCGAGGTCCACCACACGGCGACATTTGGCTTGATCGCTTCAAGCCGCTTGATGGCGCGCTCCAGACCTTCCGGCGTGCTGAGCACGGAATAGACGTCTGCCGGCGCTACGCCATCGGAGAGAAGCGCGATCTCGATCGAGTCTTGCGCATTGGCGCGCAACGCGCGGCGACCCGAGAATTTGGCAACGTCCCAGAATTCCGCCCAGGTCTTCGGCGGGTTCTCGCCATAGGTCTTGGTGTTCCACGACATGACGGTGCCATAGGAATCGAACGGATAGCAGTAGTCGGACTTTGCGCCGTCCGGCACGGATTTGGGATCGATGATCTTGTAGTCGAGCGGCTCCAGCAGCGACTGTGCGGCCGCCTGGGCGCCTTCCGGTGAGCCCAGGTGAATGACGTCGGTCGTGACCGCACCCGAGGTGACCTGCATCTTCAAGGCGGCTAGGCCGTCGCTTAGCGTCTCCTCGAGGACATCATAGCCAAGCTCTTTTGCAGCAGGGCCCCACATGGCCTCTTTCATGGCGTTGCCATAATCGCCACCTGCGGTCGTTATGGTGACTGTTTGCGCATGGACGGGCAAGGCGGCCGAGATTGCGAATGCCGTTAAGGAAATGCGTAGCCAGGACATGGGTTCTCCTCCCCAATTTTTATCAAATGTTGCTCGAAATGGCCGTTTATTTGTAATCGTAACGTTACGGTTGCATCTGAATGCGCCAGAGTCGAGCTGCTTCCTGTGGGAGTTTGGATTGACCGGGATGTCGAATCCGGTAACGTTATGGCGGTCAGCAAACCAGCCGGCGCTTTCGCAAATTGAAGTCGGGCGAACAATGGCCAATCTAAAGCAGATCGCGGCGGAACTTTCCCTCTCGGTGACCACGGTGTCCCGCGCACTGAAGGATGGGCCGGAAGTGCAGCCCTCGACCATAGCCCGCGTCAAGGAGGCGGCTAAGCGGGTCGGTTATCTACCAAATCATCATGGTCGTGCGCTCAGAACCGGTCGAACGCTGACGCTGACGGCAGTACTCCCGATGGAGACACGAGACCATCTGTCCGATCTGTTGAAGCTTCCTTTAATCGAAGGCATGACGCTGGCGGCGCGGCAAGCCGGTTATAGCCTGTCCATCTATTCCACCACTCCCGACGACGATCCCGTCGAGAGTGTGCAGCGGCAGCTTCAGGCGCACAGCACAGACGGACTGATCATCACGCGCTTGGTGTCGGGTGATCCGCGCGTCAAGCTGCTGGTGGATCAACGCATGCCATTCGTCGCATTTGGAAGAACCGACCTGGATACCGCGTATCCTTATGTCGACGTCGACAATGAACAGATTGCCTACGAGGCAACCCGACGGCTCATGAATAAGGGCTGTCGACGCATTGCACTGCAACTTCTGGTTCCGGAGGATCAGGCAAGTGCCATGCGTCTTTCCGGCTATGGAAGGGCAATGGCCGAGGCCGGTATTCCGATCGACCAATCGCTGATCGGCCATGGCATGTTCACCATGGAATCGAGCGCAGCCTGGTTCGATCGCTTGCTGGCTTATTCAGATCCGCCGACAGGCTTGGCATGCGCCAACGAACTGGGCCTTCTAGGGGCGTTACACGCTCTAGGCAGAAGAGGTCTTGTGCCGGGGAGCGACGTCCACATTGTCACTCGTGACAGCACGCGGCTGGCACGCTTCCTGCCGGCAAAGATCGGAATTCATTCCGTGGATATGGCGGGTGTCGGACGCAAACTTATCGAAGTCCTGGAGAACCGGATCATCAATCCGCTTGGGCCGATGGAGACAATCTTGCTCAAGGGTGAATTCGACCCTGGCGAGTAGTCTGCCCGCAGACTCAATCAACCGACTCAGGGGTGGCGGGCAACTTCGCGCGGCTGCTTCGCGGCGCAACCGATCGCCGCAATCCCGCAACTGTCCCGTCGAGCGGAGCACGTACATTTCGATTGCAGGGACCGAGGCCCGCTTATGTACGCAAGACGACTGGCGAGACAAGTCGAACTGACCCGGCAACCCGCCCAACCTGATTAGCCGCATTTCTGTGGCGCCAAAGCGATTCCGCTTGAGCTGTAAAATGCTGTGGACATCACTCGGCCGGGGCCTTGCCGACCTGGCCGGCGACTTCCTGATCCAGTTCGGCAAGGAAATCCACGATGCGGGCCGCATTGTCGCCAAGGTCGTAGCGGCCGTAACGCGAGGCCGAACGCATGTCGACGATGACCGCATCGCCATCGTCGGTCACGCGGATGGCGACGTCGGCGGGAAGGCTAAGGATGAAGCTCTTGGCCAGGGCGTTGATCGTCACCTCGCTTTGCCCGATCGCACGGGGGAACGGCGCCGTAAGCTGCCAATCCCGACGATCGAGCACGGTTTCGACTGCTTCCAGGACCCGATCGAAAGGCAGATTGTAGCTGCGTCCGGCAACAAGCGGATAGGTCTCGGTCTGCAGGCGCCGCTCGCCCGGGGTCGGTGGCGAAAGCGCGTTCATATCCCCGGTCCGGGTTCTGGTGTCGAGGATCGGCGGATCATCGAAATCCGTCGAGATGTCCCTTAGCGGTGGATAAGTCGCTGCCCAGTAGGCGGCAATGCCAAAAGGAACAAGCACCAGCAGTGCCAGCAACGTTCCGACGGTGAGATCGCGACCGCCACGGTCGCCGAAATTCCACAGCCTCGAAAAGGCAAATCCGGCGAACAGCAGCGCAAAGGCGGCAAGCAGCGCGACAATGCCGAGCACCCAAAGGAAAGCCGGCGTTTCAACAAGTTCATATCGGTGGCCGACGAGGACGGTCAGAAGCAGGACCGCCGAAAAAGCGCCTGTCCGCCGCGACCAGCCGGCCGCCCTCGACGTCTGTCGCTCGGGAATTTCCATTGTATTCTGCACTACTCCACCCGAACGAGCGTTTAGAGCCGTTTAGCGGCGGCTTGAAGGTGAAAAACGTCATCTCAGTTAATCCGTTGGCAGACGATAATCCCTGAATTGCTGGCGCAAGGTTATCTTCTGGATCTTGCCGGTAGCGGTGTGGGGAATTTCGCCGACGAAGGCGACGTCATCCGGCATCCACCACTTCGCCACCTTGCCGTTCATGAAAGCGAGGATATCCGTCTTGGTCGGCTCCCGGCCCGGTTTGCGAACCACGACAAGCAACGGCCGTTCGCCCCATTTCGAATGTTGGATGCCGATGGCGGCCGCCTCCGCCACATCCGGGTGACCGACCGCGAGATTCTCGAGCTCGATGGTCGAAATCCATTCGCCGCCGGATTTGATGACGTCCTTGGCGCGATCGGTGATCTGCATATAGCCGCTCGGGTCGATATGGGCGACATCACCGGTATCGAACCAGCCTTCTTCATCGAACTGTTCGGATCCGATGCCACCATAATAAGCACGCGCGACAGCCGGTCCGCGGACCTTCAAGCGTCCGAATGTCTTGCCGTCCCACGGCAGCTCTTTGTTGTCATCGTCCGTGACCTTCATTTCGACGCCGAAAGGCGGATAGCCCTGCTTGCTCTGGACATCGAGCCGGGCTTCGCCCTCAAGCCCGGCATAGCCCGGCTTCATGGTACACAGGGTGCCGAGCGGCGACATTTCGGTCATGCCCCATGCATGGATGACCTCAACATCGTAATTGTCCTGGAACTTCGTCGTGATCGCACGCGGGCAGGATGAGCCGCCGATGACGACCCTCTTCAGATAAGGAAGTTTCTTGCCGGTCTCCTCCAGATACTGGAGCAGCATCAACCACACTGTCGGCACGGCGGCACTGAACGTTATCTTTTCGGTGTCGAGCAACTCATAGATCGAGGCGCCATCCATTCTGCAGCCAGGCATGACCAGCTTGGCGCCGATCATCGGCGCGCTCTGGCCAAGACCCCAGGCATTGGCGTGGAACATCGGCACGACCGGCAGTATGGTGTCGCGCGACGAGAGGCCCATTGCGTCGGGCATCGCGGCGATCATCGCGTGCAGCACGTTCGAGCGATGGCTGTAGAGGACGCCTTTCGGATCGCCCGTCGTGCCGGAGGTGTAGCACATGCCGGCGGCGGTGTTTTCATCGAACGTCTTCCAGGTGAAGGCGCCGTCGGCTTCGTCAAGCCATTCCTCATAGGCAACGGCATTCGGCAGCGCTGTTTGCGGCATGTGTGCGTTGTCGGTCAGCACGATCACCTTTCTCAGCGATTTGACCGCGCCGGCGAGCTTTTCAAGCAGCGGCATGAATGTCAGGTCGACGAAGATCGCCTTGTCCTCGGCATTGTTCATGATCCAGACGATCTGCTCGGGAAAGAGCCGCGGATTGAGCGTGTGATAGATCGCGCCAACACCCATGATGCCGTACCAGGCTTCGATGTGACGCGCCGTATTCCAGGCCAATGTGGCGATGCGGTCGCCAAGCCCAAAGCCGTCACGCTCAAGCCGCTCAGCGACCTGCAAGGCGCGGCGATGAATTTCCGCGAAAGTGGTCCGGACGATCGGGCCCTCGATCGAGCGCGACACGATCTCGCGTTTGCCGTGCTGCCTGGCTGCGTTGTCGATGAGCTTGTGGCAAAGCAGCGGCCATTCCTGCATCAGTCCGAGCATTCTTTTCCTCCCATTGGTTTTTCATTCCATTGTGGGACGAACAAGCGGATTGTCCAGCCATGACCGGGCAGATGCGTTGCATTGATCAAAAAGACAGGGAAATCCGCCACAATCCGGCCATCGTGGGCGTTAACTTTGATTAATGGGCAGGGGTGCGATTGGCGAATGAAAGAGGTTCGCATGGACGCGCAGCTCGAAGACGAGACTCTCGAAGATACGCTCGCCGAAAGCCTGGCTGATTTGGTGCCGGACGCCAAAACCGTTTCCGAAGACGAATTCGTCGAAGTTGTCAGCGGCGCCCTTGAGGCGGTCGGCGGCACGCTGTTGTTCAAGATGTGCGTTCAGAACGAAGGCGAAGGCCAGCACGTTGCCGCGGCATGCGTCGGCGATGGCGGCAACCGCCAGTTCCTTCTTCTTACCTTGCCGACCGGCGGTGGTGCGCTCAAGGTCGAAACCGCATCGAGAAGCACCAATCCGGTCGCCGGTATCACCGCCGCCTATGCCGGGCTGATGGATGCATTTAAGGCCGCCGCCTGATTGTTCATCGGCAGGGCCGATTTGACGAGAGACCTGGCAACGCCAAAGGCGATGGTTTTCGAGCCTCGCATTCGACGGCGGCCTTGCGTAGTGTGCGTGCCCGGCACACCTTAGGTCGACGCAAGGAGAACCCGTCATGGACCAGATCGCCAATCCGTCACCCGGCTTTCAACGCAACCCGGGTAAAGTAATTACCGTTGAGCCCTACAGCGGCACTGTCACCATACGCGCCGGCGACTCGATCATTGCCTCGTCCACCAAGGCCAAGGTGTTGACCGAATCCCCGTACCCCCGGGTCCTCTACATTCCATTCGAAGACATCGATTTCGACCAGCTTCGCAAAACGGAACTGTCGACCCACTGCCCTTACAAAGGCGATGCGAGCTATTGGAGCGTGCTGCCCGCCTCGGAAGCAGGCAAGAATGCGATGTGGGCCTATGAGCCGCCTTTCGACGAGATGGTGGAAATCCGCGATCATGGTGCGTTCTATCCCAACAAGGTGACGATCGAAGCCACACCGGCCTGAGCAGGGACGGCTCGCGACGCGGCCTGTCAAAAAGTCAAGGCAGAGCCTCTTTCGGTTGTTCGTGCAAGGCTGCTGAATAGACTGCGCCGATCTGAGGAGGTCTAGTAGATCGCGGACGGCATTCATATTGCCGAAGTGAAATCATTTCACTTTCGCACTGTCTCCAGCGAAGCGTCCGCGCACCGACAGCCAACCTCGTGTTCCGCCTGCGATTGTGAGGCCGCATCCGATGCCTACACAATCGGCAACCCAGTCTATTAAATCCAGATCGCGCGCTATCAGTTGCGCGCCCTGAACAAGCTCGATCGCTGCGCCGGTTACAGCGAGGAGGACAATCAGCCTTGCCTTGTGTTCATCCCAACCGAGACATCCCAGGGCTGCCAACACGGCGAAGGCGGTGGCGTGGTTGAGATTGTCGTGATGAGACGCGAAGGCCATGCCGAGATCCCGCAAGAGCAGCGCCGGCAAAAGGGCAAGCAAGAGAACCCCAGTCGAAGTGACCAGAAAAGCGATCCTTGCCAGGATTGGATATGAGTCTACGCGCAACAAGGTAAAAGCAGTCCTTCATCCGAAAAAGGCTTGGGCGGCCCGCTGTGCCGGGAATTCGAATCTCTCGCACTCCTAATTGTTTGCACGAGCGTTAAGGAACCCTAAATCCGACCTACACTACACCTCAAGTGTTCCTTTCTGGGTTGTACAAAAAAACGCGTTTCAGCTGAGTTGCTCGAATGCCACCCTGAACAGAATGTTACCTCGCGGGCCGCTCAACACGGCGTCGCGACCAAGTGCTGGTGCTTCGCCAGGGACGGCAGTTCATCCCGCTCAGGCGCGCGGGCCAGCATAGGCGAACGTCGAACGCGCGATGGCTGCTAAATTCGTTACGAGCCGTCGCCATAAAACGTGACGCGCCTATGTTGGGCGCCTCGACTTTCCGGCCGCCGAAAAGACAGCAATGCCCATACGGTTGGTGCAGGTTGTTTGCGTCTCTGGACAAGCTAAACACCAAAGTGTACCGAGGCCGGCGCCAACTTGAGGGATGGCGCTTATCTTGCGGCTTGTCGTGGGGCTGGCTGTTCGACCACCAGACAAAATACAGCGAACCCACCTTCATGACCGGCACGCGGCGCTCGGCTCGGGATCATCGTTTTGGCGGGCGCCCGGATGGACTATCCGACATGCTGCTCGGCCACCAGACGATGGCGCGCCTAGATGACGATTATTTATAGTGGCGCCAGACTGGTCCGTTGATTTTCGAAGGATCAAATGCGATCGTGGCAGTGCTGAACCGCCTTACCCTCATCGTGCACAGGCCCGGCAGAAACTTCCGGGCTTGACCTCTTCCAGTTACAGCTGGAGGAGTTTTTGTTGGAATAATGAGATTAAACTCGGCCACCGAAAGGCTTCGCCTTTGATGTCACGCTTTTTATCGTGCTTGCGCTTTTGCCTTGCCCCGTCTCTAAGGAATTCGACTGGATAGGCTCCACTTCGATTAGCTGATCCACGCCATCGCTTTCGCCTGACATTTGTTGCGGTCTCAGCGGGTCCGGAGCGCAAGCGGGATCGATAATCTTTCCTCGCTAGGTTGCCGCTGCGATCGAAGCGCTTGAAGGTACAACTTTGATAAAGCCGTGCTGGACGAAACTTGACTGCATTGCTGATTGGGCTTGCACTGCATGCGGTCTCCTAATCATCACTTGTGCAAATTCGGTCATTCGACAAGCGACTTAAGACTACTGTTCTTTCAGGGTCTGCGAGCAGTGGGAATATGCGTTATATGAGCAGCATCACCGGTCGACTCATCAAGGGGAGCATGTGGCTAAGCCTGTCCCGGGCGATTGTGAACGGGCTGGCGACGTTAAGCACTTTCGTGCTGGCGCGGTACCTGGCGCCCTCCGATTTCGGCCTCGTCGCGCTGGCCACGACGATGCTGTTGATCGTCAGCACCGTCACCGAGCTCTCGCTCACTCAGGCACTCATCCGTCACAAGGCGCCCGAGGAATCACATTTCAGCGCCGCCTGGACACTCAACGCCACACGTGGACTGCTCCTCTTCCTCTTCTTTGCGGCCTGCGCTTACCCGGCGTCGGTGCTGTACGAAGAGCCGAGGCTGTTCGGTGTCATGCTTGCGCTAGGCTTCAGTGTCCTGATGGGCGGTTTGAACAACCCGCGCCTCATCATGCTTCAGCGCGAGCTGATCTTTTGGCAGGAATTCGTCCTCAGCGTCGCACAGAAGTTCACGGGCTTCGTTGCCGCGGTGGCAATCGCGATGATCTTTCACAGCTATTGGGCTCTGGTGATCGGAACGCTCGTGAGCCAAGCGACAAACGTCATCACCTCCTATCTCGTCCTACCGTTCCGGCCCAGGATCACCTTCCGGCACATCCGGGAGTTCTTTTCGTTTTCCGCATGGCTCACGGCCGGCCAGATCGTCAACACACTCAACTGGCGTTTTGATTATCTACTGATCGGCAAGGTGCTCGGCGGAACGGCGCTCGGCTATTATGCAGTAGGCAGCAATCTGGCCAGGATGCCCACGCGCGAAGCGACCTCGCCGCTCACCCAGGCGATCTACCCCAGCTTTGCCAGCATCCGCGACGATCCCTTGCGCCTCGCCGCCGCCTATCAGCGCGTACAGGCGCTGGTCTCCGCGGTCGCGCTTCCCGCCGGTATCGGGGTCGCGGTGATCGCCGATCCGCTGGTCAGGCTCACGCTGGGGGAGAAATGGGCGCCCGTCATCTTCATTATCCAGTCGCTGGCCTCGGTCTACGCGCTCCAGACGCTGGGTTCGCTGGTGCAGCCGCTCGGCATGGCAAAGGGAGAGACGCGGCTGCTGTTCATCCGAGACACACAGATGCTGTTCATCCGGGTTCCAATCATCTTCGCCGGCCTGATGCTGTACGGACTTCAAGGGGTCATCTTCGGCCGCGTGTTTACCGGGCTGCTCAGCGCATTTGTCAACATGATCCTCGTGCGCCGCTTCATCGGCGTCACAGTGCTGAAGCAACTCTCGGCGAACGCGCGTGCGCTCGCCAGCATCGCCTTGATGGCGGCGGGCGTGTCCTTCGTCTCTGGCTATATGACGCACACGACCGACAGGTTCATGCTCGCGCAGCAGCTGGCGATCCTGATCGCGCTGGGCGCCGTACTTTACTGTGGATCAACCTCTCTGCTCTGGCTGTTGATGAAACCGCCGGCCGGTCCGGAGGTGGAAATCCGAAAGATCCTGGGGAAGATCCTGTCAAAAGTTCGCCCCGCTCGAAAATGAGAGCACAGTAAGTGGCTTTTGCGACAATTCCCGCCGCATGCACTCGCCTATCTAGCAGATGGAGACTAAGAAATGCCGTCGGAATCAAATCACGACTTGATCGCCAGATTAAAGGGCATGATCCATGATTGCCTCAAGGAGTATGTTACGAAGGACGAGCCTGTCGCAATTCTCGACTTTCCGGATATTCGGAACCCCGGCGATTCGGCCATCTGGCTGGGGGAGATGGCTTATCTGAGGGACCAGCACGGCAAACTGCCGGCCTATGTCTCACGAAAACATGATTTCTCGCCCGAGGAACTTGAGCGCGTGATGCCGACGGGGCCGATCTTCATCCAGGGCGGCGGCACCTTCGGCGACCTCTGGGTTACGCATCAGGATTTCCGCGAGCGTGTGCTCAAGCGGTTTCCGAAGCGTCAGATCATCCAGTTTCCCCAGTCGATCCATTACAAATCGCAGGAACGCATGCAAGAGAGCGCGCGGATCATCGGACGTCATAAGAATTTCGTTCTGCTGGTCCGCGATGAGGAATCGAAGCAGTTCGCAGAAAAGCACTTCGATTGCCAGGTGCGCCTCTGCCCGGACATGGCTTTCCAGGTTGGCGCACTTAAGACTGCTGCGTCCGAATTCCCCGTGCTTGCGATGCTAAGGGAAGATATTGAAAAGGCGGGCGATACCGATTGCTCGACCTATGGCGACGTCCCCACGGAAGACTGGATCGCAAGATCCCCCCGACGCGCGCACGTGTCCAAGGCACTCGGCGCGGCGTCGGCGCTCTTGGCTTTTAAGCCGGCCGAAATGCGGCTGCGCATGCTGGACGCGGCGGCGCACAACCGATTCCGGCGCGGCATCCAGCAGATCTCGCGGGGCCGCGCGATTGTCACCGATCGCCTGCACGTCCACATCTGCTCGCTTCTGCTCGGGCGACCGCATGCCGTTCTCGACAACAACTACGGCAAGGTCCGGCGGTTCATGACCGCATTCTCGGGCGGAACCGACCTGTCCTATAAGGCGACGTCGCTCGACGACGGAATCGCCTGGGCGCGCCTCCAGGCCGGCAGAGGGGTCGCCGAATGATGCGGCGGATGATGCAAGCAGGCGTCTGCGGAGTTGAAATTCGATGACCCTCGTCACCTTTATCATTCCCGTCCGTCACCAGGACAATGCCCGCGATTGGCGCCTTCTCAAGGCGAACCTTGCCCAAACCATCGCCTCTATTTCGAACCAGAACAATGGGGATTGGCGAGGGATCATCGTGGCAAATGAGGGCGCCGATCTTCCGGATTTGCCGGACCGCTTCGGTGTCGAGCGCGTCAGCTTCCCTCCGAACGACATGCACGAGCTCGGCAAGGCCACCATTGAGGATTTCCGCGACGCCTTCCGCGCCGACAAGGGGCGCCGCGTGCTGATGGGCATGCTGCGCGCGCGCGACAGTCGCTTCTTCATGATCGTCGACGACGACGATTTCGTAAGCGCCCGGATCGTCCAATATGTATCGGAGAATCCCGACGCGAACGGATGGATGATCGACCGCGGCTATATATGGGATCACGGGGGCAAGCTTTTGTTAGAGCATGACGATTTCAACCATCTCTGTGGAACGTCTTTGATCATTCGATCGGACCTCTATGGGTTGCCGGAGCGGTTCGAGTATGCTTCGCTCGATTGGATCAAATCGATGCTAGGCAGTCATCACCGCATCACCGACATCCTCACTGAGCGTGGCACGCCACTGGCGGCGCTGCCATTCCGCGGCGCCGTTTACCGCGTCGCCCATGGAGGGTCGCACAGCAAGACACCCAGCCTTCTGGTCAGATACTTCCTGAACTGGGGGGCATTCAAGCGGCCCGGGCGATTGCTGCGAAACGCATCCAAGCTCCGGCTGGTCGGCGGAACGGTGAAGCACGAATTTTTTGGCAGGCTGGCCTCGCGTTAGGATATGACTCCGCTTAGCTAAACTAGTGATTCAGCAGGTAGTCCACGAGCCGCCAAGACCAGCAGAAGGCGGAGCGCCTCATCCAGACTGGCATGAGGAATTCCAGCGCCTCCATTCCTGCATGTCGGACTCGAGCACTTCCTACATCATCGGAGGGATCACTTCGTGGAGACCCTCTGGGTACGAAAGCAGAATGTATTTGACGGCGGCTCTGGCAGTCATACTCTCGGTCTTTGTCATGATGGGCCTTCCTTTGCGGGAATGGTGACCTTGAACATCACCAGCTTGCCATGACGATTTGCAGAACTCTCTGCACACTACCGAGGACGGCTGCTGTTCCGATGAACTAAGAAAGTCACTCGAGGTCGAAAAAGCCAATCTTCGGACGTCATTGCAAGCCGGATTGAACAGCGCCGCGGCGTTTTGCGGGTGAGGCTTCTGTTTTATTTGCCGGTGCATGATCAAGGATATGGCTCCGTAAACTCTCGCCGACCAAGCATGCGTTCCCACGTGCATGGCCAGGCTTTCAAGGCTTTCGCACCACTTGGGCCGTTCGCCGGACCCGACTCGGCCTGGAGGACGCCCGCGCCGTCCACGTTCATCTGGTCTCGATCGGAATCTCGTGGCCAGCGTAAACCAGACGGTGTGCGCGCTGGCGTTCTTCTACGGCGTGGCGCTGGGCTATGCCGAAATTCCGAAGCGGATCGTCTATTCGCTGGCCATGCACGCGTACGCATCCGGTGAAGATCGCAGACGTGCGTATCCGGCGGCCATGAGCACCTGAGCACAGCGGTGCTGGGGTCAAG
>NZ_JBVVQU010000074.1:0-25919 GCF_055811555.1 Mesorhizobium sp. WSM4813 | reverse complement strand
AAGGTGGATGTTGAATCACCGGAGAAGCTCGTCGTCACATCACAATCGATTCATCGATCACGGGACGTGCTCTAGCCGAGATGTTCTCCATAATCTGATCGGGAACAATGCGCGCGGCGTGCTGATCACCGATGGATCGACAGGTCTCGACGCCAATCACGTCCTCATCAACGTGTTCGATTGGCAGAACGTCTTATCGGGGAGAGAGGTAGGCGTTCCGGGGCCGCCAACGCCTACATTTCTCCAGAGTGTGCAGGCCAGACGACTTCCACTCGAAGCATCAAAGCCTTGAGCTAACAGCATTCAATCGCTGCGCAGGATCTTTGCTTCAAGCGCGGCTGCCACAAAAGCCCTTCTAGCAGCTGGTGGATTGGCCTCACGACGCACTACCTGCAGACAAGCGTCATCGCTTATAGCGCGACGATCAGGATGAGACGCCGTATTGCCGCACGTAACGATGCTCCCCGAGACTCGAGCGTTGCCTCATCTATTTTGCTCCCGGCTTGGGCGAAGGAGGCCGGGCGCGGAGATGGCCGGGGTTTCGCAGCGCCCGGCCTCCTTCGCGAGCGCCACGGCGCCTCAGTGTGGCCTTGCGATCTCCTGGATCGGCGGCTCCTTGGTCAAGGAGCCAAACAGCAACGCGTCTGCCTGCTCGCTGCGCCACACCTTCAGCCGGCGCTGAAGTGTTCGAAGCAGTTTGTCCGGGTAATCGCCGGGATACTCGGCCTGCAGTCGTGACAGAAGTTCACCGCCGGTTCGCCATGGTTCGGCTTCGAACCAATTTCGCAAGTCGGCAGTCGCCTTGACGAGAGGGTCAGGACGGCGGCGGCCTCGTTTGGCTTTCACAATCGGGCGATCCGTCGGCCGGATAGCTCCGTCCTTCCAGGCAGTCCGCAAACTCGCCAGGAAAAGGTCGATTGGCTGAGTTGTCCCGTCAGAGCGCATGGCGGGCGGAGTATCGGCAAGCGCAGCGAGTCGCTCCTGCATGGCGCGGATATCGCGCAATAGCACGACAGGATCGAGCCCGGCGTAGATTTCCTGCAGACGGGAGCGGACTGCAGCTGAGGTGCGAGCGTCGGCAACCAGGCGCTGATGCGGCGTGGCTGGCGGACTATAAGTCTTGCGCACACGTGCGCCGTCGCGCTGCTTCGCGATCAACTTGAACGATGGCTGAAAGAAGTTCACGAACAGTCGCGCTGACCGGTAGAGCTTCGCTAACAGCGTGGCGGCCTCCAGCCCCTCGAACCGACGATATCCGACCATCCTACGCACCACGGCGCCATTCTTCTGCTCGACAAAGGCCTGGTCGTTCTTGCGGTAGGGGCGGCAGCGCGTGAAGACGATGTTGGCGGCGGCGCAGTAGGCCTTCAGCGTCTCGTTCATGAAAACGGTGTCGTTGTCCGTATCCAGGCCGAGAAGCGCGAAGGGCAGTTGCTTGCGCAATTCTGTGAGCATCGTGCTCAACAGCGTCTGTTCGCGAACCAGTAGCGGCGCACATTCCGTCCAGCCGGTCGCGATGTCGGTGAGCACGAGGGTTTGGATGAAGCTGCCGCGAGCCGAAGGGCCGCTATGGGCGACGAGGTCCGCCTCAACGAAGCCTGGCGCTGGATCGTCCCAATCCGCCGACGTTCTAATGGGAATGCTGCGTCGCAGGGCGTGCGCCGCAGGCCGTCGTCGGGGACGTCCCAAGCCTTCTCGGATCGGTCCCAGCGTCCTGTCGATCGTGGCCGCGCTCATCGCCAGCAATTTGCCACGGATCTCGGGCGCGAGGTCAAAATGACCGTGCCGTTTCATCGCCTCGAGAAGTACGGGCAGCAACGCCTTCAGCCGCTTCCCACAGACCCGGTCAGACGCCTCCCACAGCAATATGAGCGCATTGCGTTCCGCTTCATCATAAATCCGCGGCCGCGCTCGCCGACCTGTAGGCGCTCTCTCATGGCGCCGCAGCAGCCGCATCGCGTGCTTGCGGTGAAAGCCCGTGATGACGACGAACTCATCCAAAATTCTCGCCTTCTCCGCTCGCGTCGAAGCACGATATCGCTCCGAAACCGCCGCAGTCAGTTCTTTCTTGGTCGCCATGCTCAGCTGTCCCATAGTCGCCCCTGCTCATACCCCTCGGTAGGGAGCAACTTATGTGAGGCAACGGTTGAACATTCAGGAACATTTTCGACGAGGCAATGCGCGTCTCATCCTGATCGTCGCGCATCGCTACCCTCCGTTTCTCGGTCCGATGATGAAGGTCACGGATAAGGATAGCGGCCGCCTGGTTGACATCGAATACGATACGCTCAGAACTGTGGCGGCCAACCTGAACAACGACCTCCCTCTCAAATCTGTGCAAGCCGGTCATCTCTCCGCCCCCCAAGGCGATCATCCGTCAATAGGGCCCAGCTCGTCTTCTTTGCCGAGCCGACACTGCATCTGTGAGCCGAGACAGCGCTAACCTCACACGCGCTTAGCCGCTCTGTCCCGCTGCCGATCTGCAGGCGGGATCCATCGGTTGTCGGAGGTTGTTCCTCCAACATGGAGGCGCGATTCAAAAAGCCGAATAGGCCCTTTGGCGCTGCCCTCGCCATCGAAAATCTTGTCGATTGAGACCTAAAGAGTAGCTTGATCAGGGAAGGCTCTCTTCTAGCGCGACCACCTTCGCGCTCAGCACGCGCGCTCGGTGCCGAGGGAGCGCGGCACCTCTCGGGGCGCTGGTGACGTGTGACCATGGACATCCTTGCCCAACGGCTTGCGGTGGGCAGCCCTTCTCACCGTGCCGCACAGCGCTGCCTCGCAATTCTGGTGATTTTTGCGTGTCAGCCATTTTGTTCTAGATCACGCGGCAGACCTTATCATTCATCGCGCGGATGCCTCACATCCAAACAATCTAATTTACCGGTTTCTTATGATCCTGCATAGCGCGACATCAAAACCCACGACCATGTTTTCCAGTCGTTTCTGCGGTTGCTCTACGGTCACCTCGACAAGGATCTACTATGCGTATTTGCGGTATCAAACTGACGCACGACGGGGGAATCGCTGTCGTGGAAGACGGCAGATTAGTCTTTTGCATCGAGCAGGAGAAGCTCGACAATAACCCACGATACCAACATATCGAGCGGCTTGAGACGGTCGCCGCCGTTTTGGCGGAAAACGGGCTTGCTCCGCGCGATATCGACCGGTTCGTCATTGACGGATGGGACGGTGAAATCCAGTCAGAATTCCAAGTTCTGAGTAACGACTCCCCTATCACTCTCAACGGCGCGCCATATGTGGAGCGGTACGCCGAAAATCCTCTGACAGCCTATCAAGGTTCCGGTCTCATGCTCGACAATGGGGTATGTTCTTATGAAAGCTACCCGCATGTTGTTGGGCACGTAGCTTCCGCATACTGCACCAGCTCATTCGCCAAAGCAGAGGAACCGGCATTTTGTCTGGTATGGGACGGCTGCATCTTTCCGCGGCTTTACTACGTCGAGCCAAGTGGAGTCCGATTTGTTGGGTGCCTGTTTCCGATGATAGGCCATGCCTATGCGGCCGCGGGCCAACATTTCGGTCCTTACAGGCAAGAACTGCGGACTGGCTGGAATCTCGGTATCGCCGGCAAGTTGATGGCCTATATTGCGCTCGGAGTGGTCCATGAACACATCGTGAATGTGTTTCAGGAGCTTTACGACGACCATTTTGCCTGGGATACGGACCTTGCTTTTGGCTACGGGAACAACAGCCACAGCGAAGACGCGTTACTCACGGCTGTGCACGACTTCTTCGATGCAAGCGCGTCGCGGTTAATCCCCGAAACGCCCGAGGACATACTTGCTTCGTTCCATGCCTTCGTGGAGCGTCTTCTCGTCCAGGGGATGACAAGGGCGCTGCGTGGGTACTCAGTCCCCAAAACCCGAAACCTGTGCATAGCCGGCGGATGCGGGCTGAACATCAAATGGAACAGCGCTCTTCGGGCGAGCGGTTTGTTCGACGCAGTCTGGGTGCCTCCGTTTCCAAACGACAGCGGATCGGCGATCGGTGCCGCTTGCTGCGCGCTGGCCGCCGACAAAGGTTTCGTGCATCTCGACTGGTCAGTTTACAGCGGGCCAAATGTGAGCCATGGCAAGGTTCCGCCTGGTTGGCAATCTGCTGCTTGCAGCCTGAAAGAACTTGCCAGCGTGCTCGCCGACAACAAGCCTGTGGTGTTTCTTGCAGGTCGCGCAGAGCTTGGTCCACGTGCTTTGGGAGCCAGAAGCATCCTGGCGGCCGCAACTTCGCCGGAAATGAAGGACCATCTCAACAAAATCAAAGTTCGAGAGCACTTCCGACCGGTAGCGCCAATATGCTTGGAGGATCGGGCACCTGACATGTTTGACCCCGGCACGCCGGATCCTTACATGCTGTTCGATCACCGAACCCGTTCGGAGTGGAAAGAAAAAATCCCGGCGGTCGTCCATCTCGACGGGACTGCGCGACTTCAGACAGTTTCGAGAACTTCTGAACACCCAATTGCAGAACTTCTGATAGAATATGAGAAACTCACGGGCATTTCGCTGCTCTGCAACACGAGTGCAAATCTCAATGGACGTGGTTTTTTTCCGGATGCGGCTGCCGCCTGTGAGTGGGGATGCGTAGACCACGTTTGGTGCGATGGGTTGCTGTTGACCAAGACAGGTGCAAGTCAATTCGAGGGCTGAGCGGCGGCCTGTAACGAACTTGAGTTACCGCGCTCTAGCGCTGCAATCGCCGGCAGCATCGCTGAGGGAGCCGGATACTACGGGTGCGTGCGGTTAAGGCCCTTGAAGCTGCCCTGATCTGACGAACGAATCTGATCGTCATGGCCGATAAAGCGCCGAGACTGTGCTGTTGAGCTGGCAAGCACGCGAATGCTTTTGCTTAGCGATGTGACTGGAGGGTTCGAACACCAGGGCCTGCACGGCCCTGCCGAACGGCACGCCATTCGTCTGCTGCGGTGGTGACAAGCTTGAGAGAATTAGCTGTTTGAGCTCCTTCTGCCAACGGAATCCCGCATTGCCTGCGCCAGCCGCGTTAATCTCTGGAGCGTCCGCCTTGCCGTCCGCGACTTTGCTCAGCACCGAGCCACTCGCCATGGCGCCGGGCACGTGGCCGACCACGTTGACCCCGACACCCTCCGTCAGTGTCAGCAAGTCGGAGTAGAGGTCCACATCCTCGAGCATGCTCCTTTCAGGACCCATACGTGCGAGATCGGTTGCAGCAACCCTGTGCCGAAGAGCACAATTGCCAGCGCACGATCCTGGTGCCGTCGCGGGGTCGCTGCCGGTTCTTCTGACCGCCCGCGTCGTGCTCGGAATAGCGCTCGGAGGCCTCTGTCGATGTCGGCAGTGTTGGCGATGCGGCGCGTTCCAGGTCACCTCCTGCGGCGCGCCATGTCGATCATCCTCACCGGCGTACCGTCGCTGCCGTTTGCGCGGTCCAATCGGCGCCTATGTCGGCGACATCTGGGATGGCGAAGCGCCTTCATGGTCGCTGCGGTCTTCCGCGCCGTTACACTGGTAGTGCAACTCATGACTTTTCCGAGGCTGCCTCCGATTGGAGCGGCCAGCTTCCGCAGTCTGCTGGATCTGGCCAAGAATCCGATGATCAAAAGTCGCGATTTTGGTCGTCCTGCTGGTCGCTTCCGGGCATTTCTCCGGCTTCATCTATATCCGCGCCTTCCTCGAGATCGTTCCCGCGCTCAACATCGAGACGATCTCGCTCGTGTTGCTCGCCTTTGGCATCGGCGGTCGGCAATTTGGCCGGCGGATTCTTGGCCGAGCACAGCCTCAAGGCAGTCGCGGCCCTGCCCCCCTGCTCATAGCGATGGCCGCTGTCTCGCTGCTGACGTTGAGAGCATCGGCCTGGGCCTCGGCGATTGCGGTACCGTATGGGGCTTGCCTTCGGCGCGGTGCCGGTGGGACTGCAGAAATGCATGGTGCTGCGCGCCGCTCCCGAGCAGGCCGAAAACGCCGGTGGGCTGATGGCCGCAACGTTCCAAGTGACCATCGCCGCCGGCGCGATTTTCAGCGGACTGCTGGTGGACGATGCCGGCGTTGCCAGTGCCTTTGCCTACAGCGCCGTTGCCTCGTTCCTCGCTGCCCTGACAGTGTTCTTGCTCGGACCGAAGCGCGAACCTAGACCGCCTGACACAGGCCAGTGCAGCACGGGGAAAGATGCAATCGCATCAGCCGCGCCGTGCGATCCTGCTCACGATTTTTTGGCGGGTGCAGCCATAGTCTCCGCGCGATCGCAGGTTGTTGTCCGGTCGATTTCGACCAATGGCGGCGTTTTGAATGATGGTGCCGACGAGAGAAGCTAAGAGTGCCGGACCGAAGCGGATCGCCTCGCCGTCGACCGCGATCCCGTGCTTGATCCGTGTGAGGCGGCTTTCCATGCCTCCGGGCCGAAGCAGCTTTTGAAATGATTGCATTCCCGGCAATTGGGCAGCATAGGGGTAGACCTTCAGACTCGCACAGCCTGCGGTAAAAGTACTTCTTCCACTTCATGTTTTTGGTGTTGCCGGCTACCAGCGTCGGAAAATCAGCACCACACTGTCATGCAAAAATCATCGAATTTGAGTCAGACCCAATTTTGCACGCCGGTTCGCACCCTATGAGGCGCTGAGTAAATCTAGACTAGGAGCGCCCGCGGCTTCACATGCGGGATGCCTCCTCCAACATTATCTGCCGCATCCAGGTGCTTGCCGGATCACTGTTGTGAAGGGTGGGCCATTGGACGGCCTCAGTGAACGTGGGTAGTGGCAGGGGAAGTTCGACGATCCGCAGAGGGAAAGTCTTTTTGAAATGCTGAACCAGCCGGAAGGGCATGGTCGCTATACGATCTGTGCCTGAGACCATCGGCGGGATAATGCTAAAGGCCTGCACGATAATCTCGACACGTCTCTTGAGACCATGTTCAAGCAAAAACCGTTCCTCGATGGATGGCATGTGCGCACGGCCGACCCTGAACGCAATGTGCTTCATCGACACGTACCTCTCGAATGTAAGCTGCTGTGGCAGCTGCTTGTTCGTGGGGCAGCCTACGCACACGAATGTCTCGTCGAACAGCGCCGCTCTTGGATGCGCGCTCGACATGAACAATTCCGGAAGAATCAGAAAATCGACGTCACCGCGCCGGAGAAGCTCATCGAGATCGTCGTCGAGCGGCAGCAATTCGAAGCTGACGGCGGGTGCTTCGCGTGCAACACGCTCTACGACCTTTTCAAAAAACACGAGTGTGGCGAAATCGGAAACTATGATCCGGAAGCGGCGATCGGATTGAGCCGGATTAAACGGATCCCAAGAAATAATCGAGCACTGGATGTGCAAGAGTGCGCCGCGAACAGCGGGGGCGAGTGTTTCCGCACGTGGGGTTAGAACACGTTCGCGGCCGCTCATCGTAAACAGTTCATCGTTGAAATAATCGCGCAGCCGGCCGACGGCCGCGCTCATGGCCGGCTGACTTAGGTTGATGCTGCTTGCCGCCGCCGTGAGGTTGCGCTCGGTCAGCAGTGCGTCGAGCACGACGAGAAGGTTCAGATCGAGGCCTTTGAAACGCATGCCTCATCTGTCCGTAACGTGGTTGCTTGTCATCGCGACCATTGTGGGCGGCTAATTTATTGCAGATTGAGATTTGAGCAGACTTGGGCGTGGCGGCGCTCCGACAAGGATCTGCGACACATATCCAAGATCGCGCGCAATCTTGCGAATTGCCATCGCCGTGACGACAATCGCCACTCCAACCACACTTGCGAACGCGATTCTGGTCGTGAGATTCCAGAGTTCTCCAAACTGTATCACGTCCATGAGGCGAAACACGGCACCCTGGACCAGGTAAAGCAGCAGCGTGCTCTGACCAAGCTCCACCGCGACAAACTGAGCTACTCTAGTTGAATAGACAATTCTCCAGCACCGAAACATAAGCTGCATCGCTACTGCAGAAGCTGCTGCCGAGCCAGTGAACATCAGAAATACTTGTTCAGCCGACTTTTTATCATGAATTAGGACGAGGTTGTTGTAAGCGTAAGTCTCCTTTCCCCACAAAATAAAGCATATGAACGTTGTTATCGACAGTAAAACGACAAAAATCGATTTGCGTTCCCAAATGATAATTTTCTGCCATCCAATCGGCTGCGCAAGCAAGAACCCGAGACAATAAAATGGATAAGTGTATCGTAATGACGGGGCTATTGATAATGTGATGGGCGCGCATGCGACTGCAATTGCAGATGCGCTTATAATCCACATCGATACGCGATTGGAAATCGTAAACAGTCTAATTAGAATGAAAGAGATAAACGCCGCCCATATGAACCAGTATGTTCCAATGAGTTCCTTCGAAAAGTCCAGCAATCCATCAGTTAAGCTTGTCGCAGGAGGGATCATGGCGGACTTTAGTGTCCAAATTAACGCACACCAAAAAAGCATTGGTAGTAGTAACTGCGTTGCTCGATTGCCGACCCCTTGAATGAACGGTTTTCGCAAAATTGCCCCAGAAGAAACATATCCACTTATCGCCATAAAGAGAGGCATATGAAACATGTAGATCGACTTATAATACGGAGACGTCCAGAAATCGTCAGTGCCTCGATAAATTAAATATTGTACTAAGTGCCCAATTATCACTAAAGTAATTAGTATACCTTTGGCGAAATCAAGGCTTAGGTCTCGGTCGTGTGTCTCTGCTGGGCGCGAGCCGCGTCCCTTCGCTCCGACTGTTATTTGATCAAGCATCAGACTCCAGCCCATCTGTTGCGGTTGCTACGGCCCCGTTTCTGGGCACGGCGAGCACGCCAGCTTCGGTGAAAAGATCGAAATTTACGCGGATCGCGGCGTGGTATCGAGGGCCGACTGGCTGCAACCGAGCGGACGAAATCCCAGTGCCTGATCGCAAACCTGGAGCGCAGTGGCGGTCGCGATCATCTGTGGCGACGCGATGGCCCGGCACTATGGTCGCCGGGACGTCTCTGCAGAACCTCTCAAGATGATTCCGCAGCGCGTGCCGAATCGTGCCAAAGGCGAATGGGATGCCAAGCTGCTGCTGCACCGGACGCATGACGTGGATAGAATGGCTCATTCCGAGTCTCTCAAGATCCGGATGCACTCTGTACAATCCGAGTTCGCCTACCAAGAAATCAACCTCGCCAACCGTGATGAACGGCGCAGCAGGTCCAAGTAAGCCGCTACGCCGTGCACATAGAGCCGATTGCGCGAACCTCCGGCCTTCCACCGGCCCAGCTACGACCGCATGAAGGCCCCTGTCGGCCCAGAGGCCTTTCGGAAGAACGCGGAGAGCTCGACATGATCGGCTACTTGCAAGTCATTTCCCAGCACACGCTACAGAAGCCGTGGCGTGATCGGGTGCATGTCAGGTCCGGTCATCTATGCAGCGCCCTGGAAGTTTGGTAAAATCGATTGTTTAGATCGCGAGCATTCACGCTATGGATAAGTGAAAGCGATGCGCTTCAAAGGCCTTGATCTGAACCTTCTCGTCGTGCTCGACGCACTGCTGACCCAGCGCAACCTGTCGGCGGCGGCAAGCAGCATCAACCTAAGTCAGCCGGCCATGAGCGCGGCCGTCGCCCGGCTGCGCGATTATTTCAACGATGAACTGTTTACGATGAGCGGCCGCGAACGTGTTCTAACCCCACGTGCGGAAACACTCGCCCCCGCTGTTCGCGGCGCACTCTTGAAAATCCAGAGCTCGATTATTTCTTGGGATCCGTTTAATCCGGCTCAATCCGATCGCCGTTTCAGGATCACCCTTTCCGATTTCGCCACACTGGTGTTTTTTGAAAAGGTCGTGGAGCGTGTTGCGCGCGAAGCACCCGCCGTCAGCTTCGAATTGCTGCCGCTCGACGACGAGCCCGATGAGCTTCTCCGGCGCGGTGACGTCGATTTTCTGATTTGTCCGGAATTGTTCATGTCGAGCGCGCATCCAAGAGCGGCGCTGTTCGACGACACGCTCGTGTGCGTAGGCTGCCCCACGAACAAGCAGCTGCCACAGCAGCTTACATTCGAGAGATACATGTCGATGAGGCACGTTGCGGCCAAGTTCGGGCGGGCGCTCAAGCCCTCCATCGAGGAGCGGTTTTTTCTTGAGCATGGCCTCAAGAGACGTGTCGAGGTTATCGTGCAGGCCTTTAGCATGATCCCGCCGATGGTCTCAGGCACAGCTCGTATAGCGACCATGCCCTTCCGGCTGGTTCAGCATTTCAAGAAAACCTTCCCACTGCAGATCATCGAACTTCCGCTGCCGCTTCCCGCATTTACCGAGGCCCTCCAATGGCCCGCCCTTCACAACACTGATGCGGCAAGCGTCTGGATGCGAGAGATATTGTTACAGGAGGCGTCTCGAATGAGTTCTCCGCGGGACACCAAAAAGGGTCGCAAGCCCTGATTGACTACCGCGTCTCACACCGGCACTCGTGTCAACAGGCGTGTCGAACGAGATCGATAGTCGCGGAAAGTGCGCCTGCGAGGTCGTCCAGCGGGTGGGCTGCGTCGACAAACGGTGGGAATGAGAAGGGCCCCCCATAGCCGCCATCAAGCAGCGCCCGGATCTGGCTGCCATTGTCGGAACCGACTAGGACGCGATCCGGGTAAATCCAGTGGATCGGATCGTTCACGGTTGAGATGTGCACGAGACCGGCCAGGTCGCAGGAGAAGAACGGCTCCCCGGCGAGCGGCGTGATGAAACGTGTCGTGCACGAGGCGGAAGACGGACTGGCCATCAATGGCGGCAATGGCCTTAGCCGCTCCGTTCTTCGATCCAAGCGAGCAAGTCTGGAAGCCCAGCGGCTCGATGAGATCGATCAGGCCGCGCGACTGGAGGATCGGCTTGAGCGCCTTCAAGGCGACGCGGAGATCGCCCCGGCGCTCGCCATTGGCAGGCCAGAAGCCATCGTTGACCGGCACCAGCATGAGCGTCTTGCCTCCGCAGGCCGCCGCATAATCGGCGAGCTTGCTCGCCTCGGCCCTGGGGGCAAGAGTCCACTCGTTGATGCGCTGCAAGGCATTGATGGAAAAATCCCAACGCCTGCTTCAGGGCGGCAGACCGGACGTCCGCCGCCGGCTGCCGCGTGCAATAGCATTGCTGTACTGTCGGCTGCGTCGGTTAGGCCCTGGTCGGCAAAAGCGAAAAGTGCCCTGACGTCAAGTCCGGGCGTCGCCATGTGATCGAGTGCAAAGCGGGCGATGCTTGGCGCATGGCTTGGCTTTCCTATGAAACGGCAGTCATTCTCGGCTGACTGGCTTCTACCGTGCATTGATTCGCGAGGGCCAAAATGATGGTCATGAGGAAGGCCAGGCAGTCGAACTCACGTTTCCCTCACTGTGGTGCCGCGCCTGCTGAGACATCGCCTGAATTGGTGTAATGACCGAAGCTAACTCGCAGCCATCCATCTGCTTCCGCAAACTAACCCGCCAACCCGGAGAGATGCCCAACCCATCGAATTCAAGGTTCAGGCAGCAGGGTGCTTCGCCAGAGCGAGACCGACGCCCAGCGCGACCATCGCGCCGCCCGACGCCTCTCTCAGGCGGCGGATCAACCCGGGACGCGCTGCCGCGCCGTCTTGAATGCCGCTGGCCACGACGGCAACCACGATGTCGGCGAGCGTGTTGAGCGCAATCGACACGGAGCCAAGCACCACGAATTGCAGAGCTACGTGCCCTGCGCTCGGGTTCACGAACTGCGGAAGGAAGGCTAGAAAAAAGGCTGCCGTCTTCGGGTTGAGAGCCTCGACCAGCACCCCTTCACGAAACGCCCGCCGGGGTCCGACTGAACGCACCGGGGCGCCATCATCGCCAGTCGCTCCCTTGCGGCGCGCGGCTTGAAAGGTGCGAAAGCCTAGCCAGACGAGGTAGACCGCGCCGAACAGCTTCAATGCGGAGAACAGTTCCGAGCTCTCGAGCACGATCGCGGAAACACCTAGACTTGCTGCGAGGACGTGGATCATGCCCCCCAATCCCGTGCCGAAGCTGGAAGCGATACCCTCCGGACGACCGCCGGCGAGCGTGCGCGCGGCAACGTAGAAGATGCCCGGACCGGGCGTGATGGCGAGCACGGAGGCCGCGGCGAGGTACAGGGCGAATGGGGTCAGTTCTGGCATCATGGGTCGATTCCGACAAAGTTCATGATTATCTTGGGATGAGAGCCGCGAGCTCGCGGTCAGATGCCCGCTCGCTCGCCGCAAGGCCCGCGGCCACGCCATCGCGGTCGGCCGCGTTCCGGTTCTGACTCAGTTTGCGCTTGCCCTCCAGCCTCGTGATCGGCATGCGCAAGCCAACGATTCCGCGGAGTTGCGCCTGTACAAAATCCGGCGGTGCGTCCGACACCGCCCAAGGCGAGGCCCGCTCGCCCTCGTGGTGGTCAGTCAGACGATTCACGACGTCCAGCAGTCTTCCCGCATGCTCGAAGAACTCGACCGGACCATAGGCGTGGACGGCGATGTAATTCCAGGTTGGGACGACCTTCCCGGTTTCCCGCTTGGTCGCATACCATGCCGGCGTCACATAAGCGTCCGGCCCCATGAAGATGGCCAAGCCGTCGCCGATCGGCGGAACACGGCACTGGGGATTAGCCTTCGCTAGGTGCCCGTAGATCACGCCGTGCTCGCCCTCGCTCTCATCAAGGAAGAGGGGCAGTGGCGTTGCGAGCGGCCCTTCCGCCGTGACTGTAACGAAGTTCGCCAGCAGCGCCGCGCGGATGGTGGCGCGCAGGGACTCCTTGTCGTCGTCGCGGAAAGCAGGAGGGATGTACATCGCGAAACTCCTTGCGTTACCGATCACATACCGGCAAGCTGGCCTGCTGGAAACAGCCAGTCAGAAGCTATCGACATGGTCCAGTTTGAGAAAGATGGCATCGCGCCCGATCATCGTGACGATCGAGGAGCAGATCCAAGCGGGGTGTGCGAATCGAGAACCCCTGGTCACTTCGCAGCCGAGGGGTCGGGCATGTCCCGGCAATGGCGACTAGTTTGCCAAACCTTGTGGACGCAGCCCGCGATCCCGGAGACCATATTGAAAGAATCGTCGAAGAGGTTCCGGCGATGCTAGGCAATACCGAGAGGCTGCGCGGGTCCTCATTGTAGCAGGTGACAACAAACGTCTACGCTTAGTAAACGGGTCGGAGCCGACAGTCCGTCCGATGTCGACGAAGCCTGTAAGACCTTCATAAGCGAGACCCAAGGCACTGGCTGGGAAAGCAGGTCCATAGGATCTCGCATTTCAGTGATGTTCTGGAAGCGGGCGAATTTCATATCCGCAGGCATCTAATGCCGGAATCAGATTGGATAGCGCCATAACGGTCTGGTGGCGCAGACCGGCTTGAGTGCTCCGTCTCGACTCGTCGGGAGGACAACCGTCGTGCAAGAGCACGATTGCGCCGGGCCGGACCGAGGCGAGCACAGCATCGACGATCGCATCGGTACCGGGGCGCGACCAGTCTTTCGGGTCTATCGACCAATGAAGGGCCGCCAGCCCGGCGATCTCTGACGCAGTGAACACTTCTTCGCTCCAGGCGCCGTATGGCGCGCGAATGTAGCGGATCGAGGCCTGGGGGCATGCTACCATGATGGCACGGTTCGCCTCAAATACCTCACGTTGGATGTCGCCCAAGCCGCATTTGGACAGATCCGGATGAGACATCGTGTGGTTGCCCACCTCATGCCCTTCTGCGATCATTCGCTGGATGAGGTCCGGGTGCTCTGCGGCGTAGGCACCAATCACGAAGAAAGTCGCTGGCACCCGATTTTGCGCCAGCACATCGAGTATCTGTGGCGTGAAGAATGGATCGGGACCGTCGTCAAACGTCAGATAAACGCTCCGACGACCGGTTCCATCAGCGCACTCACTCTGCACCTCCCATCCGTCATCAAGACGTTTCATAGCTCCGGATCCTTCCGGTCAATTGTTGCATCGGTCGGCCATTCGCTCATCGGCCGCGCAATCGGCATAATCACGAGGAGCACGTCCTCCACGCGAGGCGGCATGTCGAGATCCAGCACTTCTGAGTGGGACCGCACGCGAACATCGATACATCGTGGCCGGGCCGTCTCTGCAGAACGTCTCAAATTACCAGCGCATAGCTTTTCATTGCGGGGTCAGTCCCCCCGATAGGGGTTTCGGAAGAACTCGGAGAGTCCGATATGATCGGCTACTTGCAACTGGTTCTCCCGGCACAACCTCCACCGTCCTTCGGAGCGCATGGGAAACCTCGACTTGGTGATCCTTGGGGTAGGCGCCTACGTCAGTTGGGGGCTTGTGGCGAAAGAGCCGACGCGATGCAGGCTTGCGCGATCACCGAGGTACCTGGTCGAAAAGGGGATCGGCTCGCTTAATGTTCGGCGCAGACCAGAATGCACACACCAGAAAAATGCTCCTCGGAGCCAACCGCATACATCGACAATCTCCCTAGCCTGCATCCTTGAACTCTTCCTATGCAATGTCTTGTCCGATAGTCAAAATCGATTTTTTCGATGACAAGCATCCACGTTGCGGATAGATGAGACGATGAGACAAGGGCCCTTGATGTGAAGCTCCTCGTCGGCCACGCACTGCTGACCAGCGCAACGGCACGGTGGCGGCAAGCCGCATCAGCTAGTTCAGCCGGCCATGAGCGCGGCCATCGCCCAATTGCTTTCAACGATGACCTGTTTACGATGAGTGGTCGCGAATGTTCTAACCCGCGTGCGGAACCGTCGACGTCTCAGGGTTGAGCGACGACGTCGCTGCCGGTGTCGTAGACGCCTCTGAGTATCTGCTCACGAAGCGCTTCGTAGATCTGGCGCGCCCCCATGCCATGCGGGCGGATTGAGCCACCGGGAGCTGGAGACTGGACCATTTCTTTTCCTGCCAACTGAACCAGTTTGCAGCTACTCTTCCTGAACGCCAAGAGCACGTCCGAAGTGGATGCCCGAGCCCGCCCACCGACCCAAGACTGGCCCGGTCTGCGAACAGCCAATCGGTTGCGCTACTCGCGCGATCCTGCTACGATCCAGCTGGCTTTTCCAGTGCCGTTCAGCCATCCGTCATCCTGAACTCGACCTACGGCTTCGAAAGTCGAACGGGGCCGCCGCCTTGGCGGCGCAATCCTCGGCGGCGCGAAAACCCTCCACACGGGCTTACCTACATCACCGGCGCCGCGCTCTCGCTATGTTCGGCCTTACCTGATCTGCGCGGGCTGAAGACTCTTGCGCTTCGCGAAGGGCACAGACCATGACGCTTGCGATCGCGCAGGTGCTCGAGGGCGCTCCCCGTTCCTCGACTCCCATCCCGATCAGGCGATTGCCCGAGAGCAGATGTCGGGCATTGCCAACGCCAACCCTGCGTCACCTTGACCAGCAGATCCTCGGTTTCCTGAAGATGGCGTCGTCGAAATCTGCACCGGCGTCGTATTGCCGTAAATCAAGGATGCCAACAACAGGACCGGATGATTGGAGGCCGAAGCATCAAGCCGCATTAAGACAAGATCGTCGCCCCACCGACGCATTTTGCCAAAAGCAGCTCAACGACGAACATGCGGCTTGGCGCGCCGAAGGGCCGCCGCCTTTCCCGCAAGCGGCCCAGCCCGCTCGCCACCGGGTCAACCCACGCCAATCTTATCCACCAACGCTCGTCCCATCCGCTATGCAACACCAAGCTGATGTCGCAGGGGCGGTCACCGACCCGGTACGCCGTCGAGAAACGATGAACTGGTGCTGTCTTGAGCCTCCGGCAAGCAAATCCATTGCTGATCCGCGATCGCAATAAGCGTTAGCTGGAGCGAACATGCATGCTCGCGGCAGACGCAATCATCAGGACCCTTGCCTCGGTCAATTGGATTGGAGACCGTCATATGAAGGTGCAGACCGGTGTTTGGGCAGCTGTTATCGGTCGTCCAGACTTTGGCATCAGTTTTGGTGGACGCGAGCAGCTTGCGAAGGATGCATCCGAACGTGGCGCTGCTCCCACAATAGTCGCAGCTCTCCTGTGAGAGCCTCGCGCAGGCCCTGATCCGGCGTAATTGTGTCGAGGAGATCCGCGAGCACGGCTTCGCCTTCGATCCGCGTCAGCAGATCGAACAAGCCATGTGAAATACGCGCACAGTCACGGTGATCCGTTCGGATTTCGCAGACGGTCTCGTGGCGATCCTGCGCCGTGTATGCGCGGACTTTATGCAGGGATACATAAGGCGGCAATGAAACCGCGAGCGCAGTCCAATCCTGCAGCGTTGCGGCCCGTTTTTTGACGAGGTACGGCCCGACCACAAGTCCATCCAGCTCTGTTGTCAGGAACGTGGCAATCGAGTCTGCAACTGAATCTACGATCGGCTCTGCATTGTTGTTAAAGGACGTATTGAGCAGAATTGGGATGCCTGTCCGCTGCTTGAAGGCATTGATGACATCCCAGTAGGCCGGACTGGCCTTGCGCGATACTGTTTGCAGCCGAGCCGTACCGTCGACATGCGTGACGGCGCCGAGCAAGTCACGCTTGGAATCGCGCACACGAACTACGAAATTCATGAAGGGAAATTCGCACGCACTGCCCGGGAGGTCGAAAAATTCGCGCGCATCCTCCTCCAACACTGATGGGGCGAACGGGCGATATCCTTCCCGCTTCTTGACCATAGCGTTGATCCGGTCCTTGTTTGAAGCGGGCCTGGGGTCGGCAAGAATGCTGCGATTTCCGAGCGCTCGCGGCCCGAACTCCGAACGACCTTGCACCCAGCCGATCACCGCGCCACCGACCATCCACTCGGCTGCCCTATCCGCCACCTCCTCAGTGCGTTCAAACTCCAGGTGCCCCGCCCATGCCTTTAGTTCCTCTTCGACGGCGTGATCGCTCGCGAGTTCCGGCCCCCAATAGACCTCCTGCAATCGCGTACGCGGCGCTGGGCGGCCCAGCTCATTAGACACGATTAGCGCGGCGCCTAATGCGCATCCAGCGTCATGCGATGCGGGCTGCACGAAGATGTCTTCGAAAAGTCCTGAATAGAGCAGCTTGCCGTTCATGGAGCAATTGTGCGCAACTCCGCCGGCCAGGCACAACCGCGTCATCCCGGTGGCCCCACGATAATGGCGAAGAATGTGAAACACGATGCGTTCGAGCGCTTCCTGTAACGACGCACTCACATCCATATGCTGCTGAGTGAATGGCATTCCCTTTTGCCGAACCTGAATGCTGCGGAGCAAAGTCGGACCGATGCGGTCCAGGTGGACGCGATACTCGCCGTTTGCAGAGAGTTCATAGAATTGCTCGAAAAGCTCGCGATAGGGAACGGGATCGCCATAGGGGGCAAGCCCCATTACCTTATATTCATCGAACAAGCCGTAGCCGAGATACCGGATCGTCTCGAGATAAAATTGCCCGAGAGAATTGTTCTCTGGGAAAGTCGCAAGTTGCGTAATTTCAGTACCAGATCCAACCGCCACAAGGCCCGACAGGAAATCACCAGAGCCATCAATCGCGAAAATCAGACTTTGCTCGAAGCCCGACATTGCGAAAGCGCTCACGGCGTGCGCCTGATGATGACTTACGAATGAGATACGCGAAGCGTCGAGCTCGGTACCGAACTCCTGCGCCAGTAGCTGCTGCATCAACAGTTTAGCATCCAACGGAATAGAGGCGTCCGGCTGGGAAACAAGCATGTTTTCAAGCATTGCGTTGCTATAGTCTTCGGTAGCGTAGAACGCCACTCGATCGATTTCGCTGAGCTGAACCCCAGCTGCTGAAAGACAGTATTGAGCCGCACTAATTGGGAGCTTGTTGGAATGTTTGATCCGATTGAGGCGCTCCTCTTCTACCGCCGCAATGACCTGTCCGTCCCGGACGAGCACCGCAGCGCCATCGTGCATGAATGTGTTTGGAATCTGAAATCTGTTTTCATAGACTTTGTCCAATCCGCCGTTCAATCCTAGACACAGCATCTCGCTCTCCATTTTGTCGTACAGGAATACTAAATTGGCCTGTCTCGAGACCGTTCGATCAGAAAGACAGGCCGCGTTGTCGCTCGCGCCCGAACGCCAGCCAAACATCACCGGCCTCAAGGAAATTCTATGAGGTCCGCCGGGATCAACATAAGATCCTGTGCTCGAGACGCCGGGCGTTACATAGCGTTGTGGGATTGAATCGACGCCAGCCAAAACCCTTCGCGGCACACGCTGGCGATGTCGTTTTTATTTGCGCCCATAGCGCATGGTTTATCTCCTTCTCTTTCGCGTCAGCGCATCAGTCGGCGGCGCAACAGCGTCATCGAGAGGAAGAATGGCAACAGCGCGTACAGGCCGAGCACACCGATGTGCAGGGCGATGCCGCCGATCGGGCGATCAAGCATAACCGGACGAATGAGGTCGATCGCATGTGACAGCGGCATGCATCGCGCTATCTTCTGAAAGGTGTCAGGCAGCTGATTCAATGGGAAAACGGCGCCCGACAGGAACAGCATGGGTGTAAGAATAAGCGTCTGGTAAAATACGAAGTAATCGTAGCTGGGCGAAAGTGCGGTGACGACCATCGCGAGGCTGGCAAATACGAACCCTGTCAGAGCGATGAATGGCAGCGCATAGAGGACGGACGGCCAGGCTGTATAGCCCAAGGCTGCGGTGACAATGGTAATTGCCATACCGGCCAGGAAGGCCTTGGTGGCTGCCCACGCCAGTTCCCCCAGAACGATGTCGCCGAGGGTAACGTGCGTATACAGCATGGCTTCCCATGTGCGTTGAGAATGCATGCGAGCGAAAGCCGCGTACAGTGTTTCGAGGGTAGAGGCGGTCATCGCACCGACCCCGACCATGCCGGCCGCCAAAAAGGCGATGTACGGCGCACCGTCGACGCGGCCGACCATTATGCCGAGGCCGGTACCGAGGCCGAAAAGGTAGATCATTGGATCGGCGAGGTTACCGAGAATCGCCACGAATGCGACTTTCTTCCATGCCAGATAGTTGCGGCGCCACACCGCAACCCAGTTCCACGCATTGGCGGGCAGCACCGCCGCAAGACCTTCAATCATCGTTCATTCCTCCATCTCGCGCCCGGTCAGCCGCAAGAAAACATCCTCGAGATTGGCTGGACGCAGAAGAAGGCGCAGACTTGGTCGCCCCTGGAGTTGCGTGCGCACCTGATCAGGGTCTGGCCCATAGCAGTAGAGGGTTTCGCCGCTGATCTCGATGCGCTGAGAATGTGGCTTGACCAACGAATGCAACTCGTGCGGATCGCCGCCGTAAATCTCCATGACCTGGCATCCGATATGCTCGTCGATCAGAGCCTGCGGGCGGCCTTCGGCAATGTAGCGACCCCTTTCGAGCACGCACAGCCGATCGCATAGTCGCTCAGCCTCTTCCATGAAATGCGTCGTCAGGATAATCGTTTTGCCGCGAGCTAACAGCGCGCGCAGCCGCTCCCAGATCAGGTGGCGCGCGTGCGGATCGAGGCCGGTGGTCGGCTCGTCCATCACAATGAGCTGGGGGTCGTTGATCAACGCCCGCGCCATCGTCAGGCATCGCTTCATGCCGCCGGACAGTTCCGAGACGCGCGCATCCGCCTTGCGCTCGAGGCGAGCGAACTCGAGAAGCGACGGGATGACCGCTTCGCTCTCGCGTGTGCTCATGCCGAAGTAGCGTCCGAACACCAGCAGGTTCTCGCGTACCGTGAATTCCTGGTCAAGGTTGTCGAATTGCGGGACCACGCCAATGCCCCTACGTGCCAGCCGAGCGCGCGCCGGCACCGGGACGCCGAGCACCGTGATCGTGCCCGCGTCAGGGCATGTCATGCCGAGGAGCATACGCGCAATCGTGCTTTTGCCGGCCCCGTTTGGTCCGAGGAGGCCGAAACACTCTCCCGACGCAACGGTGAACGACAGGTCGTCGACAACGACCTTGTTCCCATACGACTTGGTTACGCCGGCGAAATCGATTGCCACGGTCGACAGAGAGTCATGCACGGAGCTTTTCGCGCTTGCCTGCCGGTGAGACTCCCGTTCGATCGGAGGAGTCTCCGGCCGCCGCAAATCCTCTGGGCCCAACTTTCGCGTCAACACTTGATGTTTCTGGTCCTGGCTCAAAACTCATCTACCTGCGATCACGTGACTATTGCTGTTCGCTGTAAGCTGCGTCAGATCCGACCAAGGCGGGCTTTGGAAGGGCGCCGTCGATGTCTGTCGCAGAGGCGGCCGAGCTTCGCGACAACCAATCGCTATTGCTCAATGTACACAGCGCGTATGCTTTCAACGGGAGCAAGAGAAAGATGTTGATGATTGTGTGGAGCGAGAATCCGAGGAATCGAAGTTGGCGCGCACGAAACGCTGCCACGCTGCAGCGAACTATAGTCATGACCGCAATCGTCAGGCATGCCGTCCAAGGCACAGTACCAGTCGTTATGAATTGCGCGAGCCCAGCCAGGAGCGACAAAGAGAGCAATAATGGGCCAAGATTCTGCCCGATCACGTCCAATGTGAGATAAATATTAAGTCCGCGCAGCAGTTGGAGCGACAGCAACGTGTCACGGAACGTGCTCCGGGCCCAGCGAAGCTGTTGGCGCAGATAGGGACCCATGCTGCTGGGAACGACTGTTGCCGCGACGGCCTCCGGGACATACTCTGTTCGAAAGCCTGCTTTCAGCATCAGGATCGTAAGGTGGCGATCCTCACCGAAGTCGCTCGGCTTCCCTCGAAAGCGCTGCGTCTCGTATTGATCCAGCAGCGAAACAAGCGCTGATCGCCGGTACATGGCACACGGACCGCAGCAACACATGACGGCACCGAACCGAGCCTGCGCTGCCCGCTCTTCGTTGCAGGCGAGCCAGTATTCCATGTCAATCAACCGCGTCAGCCAAGTTTCATTGCGATTACTAGCCGCCAACTGGCCCATGGCGGCGCCGATCGCTTGATCTTGCATCTTTAGCGCAAGCCTTGTGACGACGTCCGGCGCGAGTATCGTGTCCGAATCTACATTGAGCACCAAATCTCCGCACGAGCGGCGAACCGCCGCAATCTGTGCCTTGCGCTTTCCGACATTCTTTGGGAGCGCAATGAAGTCGAACCTCGGATCACGAGCGTATTCCTCGTGTACACCTACGAGGGCATCGCGGTTTCCAGAACCGTCATCAACAACATAGACCTGCAGTTTTCCGGCGTAGTCCTGACTTGCTATGGAAGCCAGGCAGTCAGAGAGGGTGCGAGGAGCCTCGTTGTAGCACGGGATAATGACATCGACGCTCGGCCAAGGCTCACAGCTGGCCGGTTCGCCCGAGGTCGGCGGTACGTTTGTAGGCAGGGTATAAAACACCTGCGCGGTCTTATAGACGGTCGACAGCAGCGCATAAGAGCAGACTGCAACAATACTGGCTGGGGCAAAGAGGTTCATGAGATGTCAGATTTTTCAGTGAATTTGAGGAAGCGAGCGGACAATAAATCCGCGGTCAATGCTGTATTCAGATCGATCAAATGAGGGGCGGGTCGCGCTGACTGATATCGTTGCGGGTGCTCTTCATAGCTCTGGACCGTTCCGATCGATCAAAGTGCCGGCCGGCCACTCGCTCATTGAGCGTCCAATTGGGAGCACCATGACGAGTACGTCGTCGTCGACTCGCGTGGGAGGCAGATCGGGGTACACGTCCGGGAGGGTTGAACGCACGCGAACGCCCGACAAAATGCTCGCCAAGCCTTTGCGGCAGAACCTCCCAACATGGTTCCGGAGCGCGTGCCGAACCGTGCCGAAAGCGAATGGAACGCCAAGCTGCTGCAGCACTGGATACATCGCGCTGATCGAATGGGCGATTCCTAGCCCCTCAAGATCCGGACGCACCCCGTATAGACCGAGTTCAGCGACAAGCAGATCAGCGTCGCCAACTTTGATGTATCGGCGCAGCAGGCCCAAGTGAGCCGCTATCCCGTGCACATCATTGCCGATTGCGCGGACCTCCGGCCTCGCACCGGCCCAACTTCGACCGCCTTCGAATTGCTTTCCATTAAAGGCTCCGGTAGGCTCATAGGTCTTCCGGAAGAACTCAGAGAGTTCGAGGTGATCGGAAAGCCGCAACTCATTTTCCCAGCACAACCTCCACTGCACGTCAGAGCGCATGCGAAGACTTCCTCTTTTTCGGGTTCTTTTGTGCACCTCACGCGGCAGAGCAACGCGGTGCATGTCATGTGGGGGGTCTATGAACGACCCGCCCAGATTGGTAAAATCGATTGTTTAGATCGCGAGCATCCACGCCATGGATGTTAACGCCATGCGTTTCGGCCGCCAGCGGCGTGGCTGCGCCTCGTGCCGAAGCAGCGATCAAGTGGAGGATGGGCCCGACTGTTAGGCGTCAGCAAACGCGGCGACCGTTGACGCAGGCTGATGATCCATAGGCGATCGCGCAGCTCTGGATCGCGCCGGCGGCAAACAGGTTCCGCGAAGCCTCAGGCTCGACAAGTTGCGGCAAAGGCGCCATTCCCAATGGCGCGGCGGTCGCGCTCGGCAACAAGAATCGTTTGGTCGATGCTCGCTGCCTGGCAACCGGTACTGTCGGTTAGAGCAGCCTGACGGACCTGGAGAGCGAGAAGGAGGGCGCACCTCGGCCTTGCAGCAAAATGGCAGAGACGGTGAAACGGTCACCCCGTCGCTTGCGAACCTGATGTGTGGACCGCAAAAGCTTCGGCCGACGTCTGGGGCCGTTGAGGTGGAAGCGGGCGAAAACCCGTCGAGGCTCGCCGAGCTGAACATCGAGCCGCATGAAGAAGCCGGATATATGTCAGCTGTTGTGAGCATCAACTGGATCCAGCTAACTTGTTGCAATCGGGCGCTCTTATTACGTCCACATATAGGGTCAGCTTGACACCACGAGCGCACAGTGTCTCCAAGTCAACTTCGACAATTCGTTTCATCAGGAAGCGGAAATCGGCTTTCGGAAGCGGGCCAGCAGGCAGTCTTCATTGATCGACGCGCCCCGGCACTCGATGCGTGTCATCTCGGTCAACGATTTGTTCATCATGGCGCTCCAAGCAAAGTTGGCCTATTCGGCGGCCTTCGGGAAGGCGATCGCCGGCTCGTCAAGCGAGCCCGGTCTTGCGGGGGTCTCTACAGTCGCACCGACCTTCTTGCCGCGCCGGAATACCCGTCGGAAGAATGCATAGAAGCGGCTGTTCTTACTGCGCGTGAACACCATCAGCATCGACGGTGTCACCACCAGAGTCAGCAAGGTGGCGAAGGACAGGCCGAAGACGATCGCCGAGGACAGTGAAATCCACCATTGCGTCGACGGCGCGTTGATTGTCGTCTCGTGATGGAATATTTCGAGACCGAGGCCGAAAGCGATCGGCAGCACGCCGAGGATCGCCGACACCGCCGTCAGCACCACCGGGCGGGCACGTTCGCGGCAGGTCTGCAGCACCGCGTCCATCTTGTCCCAGCCCTCTTCGCGCAGCCGGTCATAGGTGTCGATCAGCACGATGTTGTTGTTCACCACCACACCGGCTAGCGCGATGACGCCGATGCCCGACATGACGATGCCGAACGCCTCTCCAGTCAACAGCAATCCCAGGAACACGCCGACGGTCGCCATGACCACGCAGGACAGCACCAGCCAGACGCTGGTGAACTTGTTGAACTGCATCAGAAGCACCAGGAAGATCAGGAAGATCGCCGCGCCAAAGGCCTTGCTGAGGAAAGCGCTGGCCTCGGCGCTGTCCTCGTTCGAGCCGGCAAGCTTCCAGCGTATGCCGCTGCCGAGATCCACTTCGGCGACAGCCTGGCTGACCTGCTGCTGGACAGAAGCGACCTGCTCGCCGGCGGCGACATTGGCCTGGACGACCACGGTGCGCGCGCCGTCGATGCGGTTGAGGATGCCGACGGTCGGCTCGGGCTTGCGCACGACGAAATTCGAGATCGGCACCGACCCTTGCGACGTCTGCACCCTGAGGTCGTCGAGGGTCGACAGCGTGCGCCGGTCCTCGGGCAGGCGCAGCCTGATGTCGACGGCGTCGTCCGCACCGGCCGGCCGGTATTCACTGAGCTTCAGCCCGTTCGTCACCAATTGCACAACCGTGCCGACCGAGGTCGGGCTGATGCCATATTGTGCCGCCTTGGCGCGATCGACGTCGAGCGCCCAGTCGACGCCGGGTGGCGGCAGGCCGTCGGAAATATCGATGACGCCGGGCACCTTGGCAATGCGTGCGGCGACGGCGCGCGCCTTGTCGTCGAGACCTTTCGGGTCGACGGCTGACAGCCTGATCTGGATCGGCTTGCCGGTGGGCGGGCCGGCCTCGGGCACGCGAACCTCGACGTCGACGCCGGGAATGCCGGCCATGACGCCGCGCAGTTCGTCCAGGATGGCGTTCGCCGATTTGCGCTCGCGCCAGTCGACGAACTCGTACTGGATCACGCCGACCACGTCTTCAGGAATGTCCTGGCCGCCGCCTTGCGTCTTGCCGACACGGGTATAGACCGATTTCACGCCTGGCCAGCCAAGAAGTCGGTTCTCGGCGGTCTTCGTGGCGGCATCCATTTCGGCGAGCGAAAGGTTGCCGCGGGCGTGCACATAGAGCAGGCCGTAGTCAGGCTCGACATTCGGGAAGAACTCGACGCCGGCGCC
This sequence comes from Mesorhizobium sp. WSM4813, assembly GCF_055811555.1. Classification (NCBI taxonomy): domain Bacteria; kingdom Pseudomonadati; phylum Pseudomonadota; class Alphaproteobacteria; order Hyphomicrobiales; family Phyllobacteriaceae; genus Mesorhizobium; species Mesorhizobium sp. WSM4813. The sequence continues at coordinate 1,377 of NZ_JBVVQU010000074.1, read as the reverse complement.
GTATTTCGAATATGCAAAGCCGACACCGAACAAAAGGCCGACGGTGAGCAGAATGACGGTGATGGGAAAGCGAACCGCCTGCTTGACCACCGCCATGTACCAGCCGTCGCGGTTGTCGTTCTCGTGATGCGGCGGCGCCTTGGCGAACAAGGCGCCCAGCGCCGGTGCAAAAACCAGTGCATAGAGCATCGAGGCGGAGAGCGTGACGATCAGCGTGATCGGCATGTATTTCATGAAGTCGCCGATGATGCCCGGCCAGAACAGCAGCGGCGAGAAGGCGGCGATGCGCGTCATCGTCGCGGCGATGACCGGACCGGCCATGCGCTTGGCGGCAAGCGCGAAGGCCTCTGCCTTAGGCATGCCTTCGCTCATCCGCCGCTCGGCGAATTCGGTGACGATGATGGCGTCGTCGACCAGCATGCCGACCGCCAGGATGAGGCTGAACAGCACGATCATGTTGATCGTGTAGCCCATCATCGCCAACAGCAGGATGCCGATCAGGAAGGACGATGGAATGGCCAGGCCAATCAGCAGCGAGGCGCGGCCTGACAGCGCGTAGAGAATGACGATGAACACCAGGATCACGGCGATCATGACGTGGTTCTGCAGATCGCCGAGCAACTGGTTGACGAAGACCGACTTGTCCTGCGTGTAGGTGACGTGCATGCCTTCCGGCATTGTCTTCATGAAGGCATCCGACACGGTCCTCACCTCGGCGATCGTGTCGATCAGGTTGGATTCGATGCGCTTCTTCACCTCGATGGCGATCGCCGGCTTGCCGTCGAGACGGGTCGCCGTCTCGGCGTCCTTGAACGTGGAGCGGACGGTGGCGATATCCTTCGCCTGCACCACGGCATTGGGGCCGGCGACGATCGTCAGCGCCGCCATGTCCTGCGGCGTTTCGATCAGCGACGGCACCTTGACGGCATATTTGCCCTCGGACCCTTCGATGTTGCCGGCGGCGACAACACTGTTGGAATCGCCGACCGCACCGATCAGCTGCTCGAGCTGCAGCCCATAGGACGACAGTTTCATCGGTTCGATGACGACTTCGACGAGATCGTCGCGGGCGCCCTGCAGCGAGCCCTTCAGCAGGCCAGGCACTTCCTCGATGCGGTCGCGCAGCTCGCGCGCCGCCGCCGTCAGAACGCGCTCGGGCACTTCGCCCGACAGCGTCACGACAAGGACGGGGAACTCGGAGACGTTGACTTCGGAGACCACAGGCTCCTCGGCTGCCTGCGGCAGGTCGGCCTTGCCGTCCTGGACCTTGCTGCGCGTGTCCTGCAACGCCGTCGCCAGGTCCGTCTGCGGGTGGAATTCGACCAGCACGTAACCGCCACCCTGGAAGGCGGCCGAACGCATCTCCTTGAGACCTTT
>NZ_JBVVQU010000073.1:0-25937 GCF_055811555.1 Mesorhizobium sp. WSM4813 | reverse complement strand
CCCAGCCAGCAGGTTGAATCAAAATTGTCGTGATTCGGGAATCCCTACGATTCAATCAAATGACAGAACGCTCTAGTGTCGTTTGACACCAAGCAGCCGGGACCCGCGTGACCGCCCAGCCAGACCATCCTCCCGAAAAGCCAGTTTTCGATGCAAGCCAGCCGTTGATCGTGTTCGACGGCGTCTGCGTGCTGTGTTCTGGCTTCGTGCGCATGGTGGTCAGGCTCGACGGCAAAAGCCGCTTCCGCTTCGCCACGGCGCAGTCGCCGCTCGGCGAAGCGCTGTTTCGAAAATACGGGCTGCGGACGGAAAGCTACGAAACCAATCTGGCCCTCATCGACGGCGAGGCCTTCACGCGCCTGGACAGTTTCGTTGCCGTCATGGCCGAACTCGGCTGGCCGTGGCGGGCCGCGAGGTCTTTACTCCTGCTGCCGCGCCCGCTCCGCGACTGGCTCTACGATCGCATTGCGAAGAACCGTTACGCGCTGTTCGGCAGGAAAGAGAGCTGCGAGATTCCATCCGCCGAGTTGAAAGGGCGGCTGATTGGCTAGGCCGGCCACTGCAAGGCTTCTATCCTGCCCGATACCGCGGGCGGATCGGCACCCCCCTTGCCGGCATCGTCCGCTACCGCGGCTGGCTCGAACCTTCGCACGGCTCAAGCAAGATTGCGTCGCCTGCCGTCTTGGCGAGTTCGCGGCAGCCCTGAATCGTGCACAGCGTCCAGCCTTCACCCGTCGCGCCAGAGGCCGCGAGCGCAAGGCTTCGCTGCGGCGCCATCATGGGTTTATAGACCCACCAGCCGTCCCGCAGCACCGAGCCTTGCGGCGGTTCCATGCCGGCGCCCGAGCCCTTGATCCGTGCCTCGACGATCTGCAAGCCGAAGGGCGTCACCTTCCAGTCTTCCTGCCAACGCGTCTTTTCCACCGAATGCGTCCAGGCGAGCGTGAACGCAGCCACAGTGAGCGTCACGGTCTTGCCGGCGGCGAGGATACAGAGGCTCATGCGGTGCCGGACGCACACCGCGCGCGCCAGCAGTGCCAGCCGATCCAGGCGAAAGAGAGCGCCCAGCCGGCTTCGTCGGTGACAGGCAGCGCGGCAACCAGCAGCACGCCGGCGGCGAAGGCGACGAGACGTTCCCACCAGGCCATGCGCCGGGCAAGGAACCCGACGGCGGCTGCACCCCACAGGGCAATGCCCATGCAGGCCTTGAGGACGATATAGGCGACCTCGACCGGATAGCCGAACTGGGCGGCGGTCGGGCCGGGGTCCTGCAGCATCAGCGCCGGGGTGTAGACCGCCATGAACGGCACGACAAAGCCGGCGACGGCAAGCTTGGTGGCCTGGATGCCGATCTTGAGGCCGCTTTCCTTGGCCATCGGCGCGGCGGCGAAGGCGGCCAGCGCCACCGGCGGTGTGAGGTCGGCCATGATGCCGAAATAGAAGACGAACATGTGGCTGACCACCAGCGGCACACCGAGTGACAGCAATGCCGGCCCGGCCAGCGACGAGGTGATGATGTAGTTGGGGATCGTCGGGATGCCCATGCCGAGCACCAGGCAGGTGAGCATGGTCAGCACCAGCGACAGGAACAGATTGTTCTCGCCGATGGAGATGATCCAGCCGATGAAGGTCGAGGCGATGCCGGTGAGCGTCAAAGTGCCGATGACCACGCCGACGATGGCACAGGCGATGCCGACCGGCAGCGCATTCTTTGCCCCCTCGGCCAGCGAATCTATGCATATCTGCAGTGTCTCGCGCCCGCCCCTGAAGGTGACGCAGGCGACAATTAGCGCTGCGATCACAAAACTGAGGATATTGACGCCGAACCTCATGAAAGAGGCGGCGGCAAGCCCGAGCGCCAGCCAGAAGACGATGCGGAAGGCAAGCGGCCCGATCAAAGCCGCCAGCGGCGTGCCGAGGATGAGCACGATCGTCAGCGCCAGACCCATGGTGCCGGCGAAGATCGGCGTATACCCGGCAAACAGCAGATAGATGAGCGCCGCCAGCGGCAGCACCAGCGGCCAGTGCCTTCTCACCGCGTCCCACGGATTGGGCAGGTCCGCCTTGGCCATGCCCTGCAGGCCGGCCTTGCCGGCTTCCAGGTAGACCTGCCAGAAGCAGGCGCCGAAATAGAGCAGCGCCGGGATGATCGCTGCCTTGACCACCTCGGCATAGGGGATGTTCAGCGTCTCGGCCATGATGAAGGCGACCGCGCCCATCACCGGCGGCATGATCTGGCCGCCCATCGAAGAGGTCGCCTCGACGGCGCCGGCGAAAGCCGAACGGAAGCCGAAGCGCTTCATCAGCGGAATAGTGAACTGGCCGCTGGCCACCACATTGGCGACGCCGGAACCGGAAATGGTGCCCATCAGCGCCGAGGACAGAACGCAGACCTGGGCCGGGCCGCCGCGCCACGTGCCGACCAGGCCGAGGGCGAAATCGTTGAACAGCGCGATCATGCCGGCGCGTTCGAGAAAGGCGGCGAAGACGACGAAGATGAAGATATAGGCGGCCGAGACGTAGACCGGCGTGCCGTATATGCCTTCGGTGCCAAAGGCGAAGGTGTCGATGAGCTGAGCGAAATCATAGCCACGATGGATGAAGGGCGGCGGCAGATGATTGCCGAAGAAAGCGTAGGCGAGAAAGATCAAAGCGATCAGGGCAAGCGGCAGCCCCATCAGCCGCCGCGCCGCCTCGAAGACCAGAACGACCAGCACCGTGCCGACGATCAGGTCCGGCGTGGTGAGGAAGCCGGAGCGCCGGATGAGGTCGGCATAAAACACCCAATTGTACAGGCCGGTGGCGAAGCCGAGCAAGCCGAGCGTCCAGAACGCTGCTTTGGCCGGTATGCTTGTGGCGCGCAGATTGGCGATCAGGGCAAAGCCGAGCAGCAGCAAGAAGCCGACATGCATGGCGCGCACCACCTGGCTCGGCAGGCTGCCATAGGCGGCGATGTAAATTTGGAAAATGGAGAAGGCGATGGCGATGAGAAAGGCGGCCTTGCCGGCGATGCCGTCGCCGAAACCCGGCGGCAAGCCTTCGACCGGGGCTTCGGCGGTGGGGGAGAGAACGGTCGGGGTTTCGAGACGGGCGTCGGTCATTGGCGGGTTCCCGGCGGGGCGCAATCCCTCCCCCTTGAGGGGAGGGTGGACAGTCGCCGAAGGCGGATGGACGGGTGGGGTAACCTCAACTGCCTCGACCTTTGCCTGAATGATGGAGCGCGTCGCCGAGGACCCCTCCCGGCCCTACGGGCCACCCTCCCCTCGGGGGGAGGGAGCGCCCTACTTCACCAATCCCTTTTCCTTGTAATACCGCTCGGCGCCGGGATGCAGCGGCACCGGCATGCCGTCGAGCGCCTTGGCCATGTCGATCGCCTTGGCGGCAGCGTGGGCAGCAGTGAGCTGGTCGAGGTTTTCGAACAGCAGCTTGGTCATCTGATAGGCAGTCTCGTCGGAAACGTCGGCGTGGGTGATGAGGAAATTGCCGACGGCGGCGGTCGCGACATCCTCGGTCTGGCCTTCATAGGTGCCCTTGGGAATGGTCACCGAAAGATAAGGCGAGCCGATCTTGGCGACGTCCTCCGCCGGGACGGCAACGACGTTGATCGGCACCGACGTGGCGAGGTCGCGGATCGAGGCGACGCCGAGGCCGGCCGACTGCAGCGTGGCGTCAAGCTGACGGTTTTTGATCAGCTCTACCGATTCGGCGAAGGGCAGATATTCGACCCGTCCAAGATCCTCGTATTTCAGCCCGGCGGCGGCGAAGATGGCGCGGGCGTTGAGCTCGGTGCCGGAGGCCGGCGCGCCAACCGACAGGCTCTTGCCCTTGAGGTCGGCGAGCGTCTTGATGCCGGACTCCTTGCTGGCAACGATCTGGATGTAGTTGGGATAGATGGCGGCGATGCCGCGCAGCTTGTCGAGCTTGCCCGGGAAGCCGGCCTCGGTATTGCCCTCGGCGGCCAGTTTGACGGCATCGCCGAGCGCGAAGGCGATCTCGCCTTTGCCCTGCTGCAAAAGGTTGAGGTTCTCGACCGAAGCTTTCGTCGCCTGCACCTGGGTGCGGGCGCCTTCGATGCCCTTGCCGTAGATTTCCGACAGCGCGACGCCGAGCGGATAGTAGACGCCCGAGGTGCCGCCGGTCAGCACGTTGATGAATTCCTGCGCCTTGGCCGACACCGCGCCGAGGCCAAGCGACAGCGACAGCGCGCCGGCGGCAATAAACTTCGTCCTGAAATTGAGCATGTGATTTCCTCCCTGAAATATTTACCACCGCACGACCCGGGGCGAGTTTAGACAGCGGGCAGGAAATGCCAACCCGCAATTGCGCCGATTAGACCAACGGTTGATGGCCGCAGGACATGCAGGCTTGCGCGAGACGCCATCCGGACCGAAAGATTTCTGCAGCGCCTGTCGAAATCGGGTGAGGCCGCGCGACATTGGATCGGCCGGCAATGACGCGGCCTTCGAACCACGGGAGAAGACCATGCGATACATGCTTTTGATCTACAATGACGAAGCCGCAATGGCGAATGCGCCGCGCGCGAACACCGAGCAGACCCTCGCGGCCTATGGCGCTTACACCGAGGCGTTGAAGAAATCAGGCGCGTGGCTGGCCGGCGACCGGCTGCGCCCGACCCAGGCGGCCACCTCTGTGCGGATGGCTAACGGCAAGACCAACGTGCTCGACGGCCCGTATGCCGACACCAAGGAACAGCTTGCCGGCTTCTACATGATCGAGGCGACAGACATCGACACGGCCATCGAATGGGCGGCGCGCTGTCCGGCAGCCAGCACCGGCACGGTCGAGGTGCGACCGATCTGGGAAATGACGGAGTACTTATCTGAGAAATGACCATGTGATGGGCGGTCGCCCGGAGATCGCGCGGGCGGCGGCGGAAGCGGCCGCCCGGCAAAGCTACGGCAAGCTGGTCGCCTATCTGGCCGCGCGCATCCGTGACGTGACCGGCGCCGAGGACGCACTGGCCGACGCCTTTGCGGCGGCGCTGGAACGCTGGCCGCAAACCGGAGTGCCCGAGAAGCCGGAAGCCTGGCTGCTGGCGGTGGCGCGCAGACGCCGCGTCGATGCGATCCGGCGGCGGCTGACCAGCGAGGCGGGCCGCGACCATCTCAGGCTGATCGCCGAGGAGATCGAGGCACGCATGGCCGATGAAGACCTGCCCGACGAGCGGCTGCGGCTGATGTTTGCCTGCGCCCATCCGGCGATCGAAGCCGGCGTGCGCGCGCCGCTCATCCTGCAGGCCATTCTGGGCTTCGACGCGGCAACGATCGCCTCGGCCTTCCTGGTATCGCCGGCAACGATGGGCCAGCGCCTGGTGCGCGCCAAAAGCCGCATCCGCGAGACCGGCATTCCGTTCCGTGTGCCGGAGCGGGCAGAGCTTGGCGAGCGGCTGGATGCGGTGCTGGAAGCGATCTACGCCGCGTTCGCCGAAGGCTGGTCCGACCCGGCCGGCACCGAGACCCGACGCCGCAATCTCGCCACCGAAGGCATCTGGCTCGGCCGGCTGGTGGCGTCGCTGATGCCGGATGAGCCGGAAACGCTCGGCCTGCTGGCGCTGATGCTGTTTGCCGAGGCGCGACGTGCGGCGCGGCGCAACGCCGCCGGAGACTATGTGCCATTGGCCGAGCAGGAGCTCGCGCTGTGGGACGGCGCCTTGATCGACGAAGCTGAGACCCTACTGAGGCGCGCCGCGACCAGGGGCGTCGTCGGCCGCTACCAACTCGAGGCAGCCGTGCAATCCGCCCATACGACGAGGCGGCTGACCGGCCGGACCGACTGGATCGCGATCAGACATCTTTACGACGCGCTGTCGGTGATTGCCGCCTCGCCTGTTGTATCGATCAACCGCGCGGTAGCCATTGCCGAGGCCGACGGCGCAGCGGCAGGATTGAGCGCACTTGACGAGCTTGGCGACGACAAGCGGCTGCCTGATTATCAGCCTTATTGGGCCGCCCGCGCGGGCCTCCTGGCCAGGCTCGGCAAAACTCGGGAAGCGGCGGCAGCCTATGACCGGGCGACCGGTCTCGAACGCGACCCGGCTGTGCGCCGGTTCTTGCAGGAACTGCGGGCTGGGCTCGGCCGCGCGGAAAAAGACTGAGCTGCGGTTGAGCGGGACCTGTTCAGACCGGCCACATGGCGTGGGAGGCGTTCAGCGTCCTCATCACCTGATGCTCCCGCAATTTGGCCCACAGGCGTTCGATGTTCGGCCAGGCGGTGCGGACTTTTCCGACCTCGGGATGCCAGGCCACCAGCATGACGAGATAGATGTCGGCCAGCGTGAGCCGGTCGCCGACCAGCCAGTCCCGGCTTTCGAGGGCAGCATCGAGAATGGCGAAGCCGCGGTCCATTTCCGAGATCGCCGCCTGCTTGACGGCTTCCACGCCGCCGGAATCGGCCGTGTAGCGATGGGCGTAGTAGAACCGCAGGTCAGCCTGATAGATGACCGACGACATGAAGGTCATCCAGCGCAGAAAGTCGGCGCGGGCGGGTGAACTCACCGCCGGCGCCAGAGCTGCATCCGGGTGGCGCTCGGCAAGCAGGATGCAGATCGCCGCCGATTCGGTCATTGAGCTTCCGTCCGGCAAGATCAGGACCGGCACCTGGTTCAAGGGACTGATGTCGAGAAAGGCCTGATCGGGCGAGGCCGACTTCGGAACGTCGATCTGGTCGAAAGGCACGCCCGCCAAAGCGAGCGCCGCCTCGACGACAAAGCCGCCGGTGTTGGGGCGCGTATAAAGCCTGTACATCAAATTCTCCGCCGGCCTGCAGGTCAGCGGCGATTTGAACCGGAAGCACCGCTCCACTCAAGTGAGCGACGCCCGCCACAGGTGTTTTTTCAGCGGTCCAGACCGAAGTGTCGGTGCGGAACTTTTGATGCCGGCAGGACAGAGGGGGCGCGAAGGATCGCTACGAATCCGTCCCTATCGGGAATTCCCGTGTCAAAAAATTAAGCACCCAGCCCTTCGAACAGGATCGTCGACAAATAGCGTTCGGCGAAGGACGGGATGACGACCACGAGGTTCTTGCCCTTGTTCTCCGGCCGTGAGCCGACGACGATCGCCGCCTGCAGGGCGGCGCCCGAGGAGATGCCGACCGGCACGCCTTCGAGACGGGCGACGAGCCGCGCATTGGCGACCGAATCCTCGTTGGAAACCTTGACGATTTCATCATAGATCGTCGTATCGAGGATCTTCGGCGCGAAGCCGGCGCCGATGCCCTGGATCTTGTGCGGGCCGGGCTGGCCGCCCGACAGCACCGGCGAGGCTTCCGGCTCGACGGCGACGACATGCACGGAGGGCTTGCGCTGCTTCAGCACCTGGCCGACGCCGGTGATGGTGCCGCCGGTGCCGATGCCGGCGACGAATATGTCGACCTCGCCATGGGTGTCGTTCCAGATTTCCTCGGCCGTGGTGCGGCGGTGGATTTCCGGATTGGCCGGATTCTCGAACTGCTGCGGAATAATGGCGTCGGGCAGCGTCGCGGCCAGCTCATCGGCCTTGGCGATGGCGCCCTTCATACCTTTCGGCCCTTCGGTCAGCACCAGTTCGGCGCCGAGCAGCGCCAGCATCTTGCGGCGTTCGACCGACATGGTTTCCGGCATCGTCAGGATCAGTTTATAGCCCTTGGCGGCGGCGGCAAAGGCAAGCGCGATGCCGGTATTGCCCGAGGTCGGCTCGATCAGCGTGGTCCTGCCGGGCGCAATCCTGCCCGATGCCTCCAGCGCCTCGATCATCGAGACGCCGATGCGATCCTTGACCGAGCCGATCGGGTTGAAGAATTCAAGCTTGGCCAGCAGATTGGCAACGACGCCCTTTTCATTTGCGAACTTGTCGAGCCGCACCAGCGGTGTGTCGCCGATCGTCTCGGTGATCGAATTGTAGATGCGGCCGCGGCCGGGCATATGCACGGTGGTGGCGGGCTTGTTCATTGGTTTCGCTCCCAAGAGTTACGCGGGCAAGGTCGGTGTCGGGCAAGAGTCAGGCAACTAGGTCTCGACAAGGCAGGATAAAGCCTTCGGCCGCGCAAGATAGCCTGCCGTTTGAAAATATCCGAGTGGGTCGCATTCTGAAAACACCCTCGCCCCGGAAAAGCGTTTCAGGCGTGGCCAAAACTGGCCTATTGCCGGGCGGCGATCGCGGCGGCCGCTCCGACCATGAAAGCGGCGGCGGTGCGGTTCAGCGCCCTCAGCGCTCGCGGCGACTTCAGAAGACCGCGCGCCTTGGCTGCCAGCGCCAGATAGGGCACCAGCACCACCAGCAGCACGACGAGCGTGAGCGCGACGAGGATGCCGTAGTCGGCGAGCGTGATGGTCTTAAGATCGACGATGGTCGGCGTGATGGCGAGATAGAAGATCATCGTCTTAGGATTCCCGAGCGTGACGGCAAGGCCGGCAATGAAGCTCGACAACAGTCCGCCCCTGCCTTTCTTCGCCTCCACCGTTTCGGGCGTGATGCCGCTGGTCCAGAAGCGCCAGCCCAGGAACGCGAGATAGGCGACGCCCAGCCATTTGATCGCCAGGAAGGCCATGCCGAAGGTCTGCGCGACGAGAGCAAGGCCGAGCACCACGGCCGTGAGATAGGTGAGATCGCCGAGCATCAGTCCGAAGGACATGGCGAGCGCCGAGCGAAAGCCGGACCCGAGCGCACGCGCAATAAGCGCGGTCAGCCCCGGGCCAGGAATGGCGGCGGCGATACCTAGGGCCGCGCTATAGGCGAGGAATCCGGTGAGGGTCATGGTTTCGGCCTTAGTCTAGCGCATGACCCCAAAAAACGGGATCGACCTTCTAGACTGAGCCTTTTAAGACTGGGGCCTTGTCGCACAAAGGTGGGCCGGCCGTGTACGCCCTGAGGGACGGTTTCGATTGCACCAGCGCCGCCGGCCAGGCGAACGCGCCGATCAAGACGGGCTTTGCCGTAAGTGACGCGCCGGCAAATCGACCATATTGTCTTTCAGGCTCAGTTTCCGGCCGCGTAAAAATCGTCGTCGAGGCGCTTTTCCAGCGCGACGAGATCGGCGGGCAGCGGCAGGCCCATGGCGCGCATCTCCCTCAGCTTTTCGCGCAGTTGTTCCTGCACTTCATGCTGATCCTCGGGCTGGTTGATCATCTGCTCGAGCAGCAGGCTGATCTGGGCTTTGAATGATTCCAGCGCCACTTTTTTCTCCTTGAGGTCCCCGAAAGCGTGTCGCGTTTGAAGGGATTCGTGCGACGCGCTTTGGTTTTGGGCGACATGTATTACCGCAGCATGCGCGAAATAAGCTGCGCGGTATAGTCGACCATCGGCACGATGCGTGCGTAGTTCAGCCGGGTCGGGCCGATGACGCCGAGCGCGCCGATGACGCGGGCGTCCTTGTCGCGATAGGGCGCCACGACCAGCGACGAGCCCGACAGCGAAAACAGTTTGTTTTCCGAGCCGATGAAGATGCGCACGCCGGAGCCTTCCTCGGCGAGGTCGAGAAGCTGGATCAGCCCGTTCTGCGTCTCCAAATCCTCGAACAAATGCCGCAGCAGCTCGATGTCGGCCTGGGCGGTGACATTTTCCAGCAGGTTGGCGCGGCCGCGCACGATGAGACGCGCCGGCAGGCCGCTTTCGGCGCCGGCCCAAACCGCAAGGCCCTTCTCGACCAGATCCTGCGACAGCGTGTCGAGGGCGGCCTTGGTCTCCTCCTTGATACGGGCGATCTCGACCCGCGCCTCGGCCAGCGTGCGGCCGCGGATATGGGCGTTGAGGAAATTCGAGGCTTCGTGCAGTTGCGAGACGGTGATGCCGGCGGGCAGATCGACGACGCGGTTTTCGACGTCGCCGTTCTGCGAGACCAGCACGGCCAGCGCCTTATTCGGCTCGAGCTGGATGAACTCGATGTGCTTGAGCGCCACCTCGTTCTTGGCGGCAAGCACGAGGCCGGCGCCGCGCGACATGCCGGACAGCATCTGGCTGGCCTCGGTGAGCATGTGCTCAAGCGTCGCGCCCGAGCCGGAGGCGCGCACCTGCGCCTCGATGGTGCGACGCTCCTCGTCGGAGAGGTCGCCAAGCTCCATGAAGGCATCGACAAAGAAGCGCAGGCCGGCCTGGGTCGGCAATCGGCCGGCCGAGATATGCGGCGCATAGATCAGGCCGAGATGCTCGAGATCGCTCATCACGTTGCGAATGGTGGCGGGCGACAGCGAAGACGGCAGGATACGCGACAGGCTGCGTGAGCCGACCGGCTCGCCGTCCTTCAGATAGGAATCGACAATGCGCCGAAAGATGTCGCGCGAGCGCATGTCGAGCGACTGGAGTGCGGGCGACTGAAGCACTGCCGCCGACTGGGAACCGGGATCGACTGCCTTGGTCATTCGAGCCAAATACCTCCGGCCCAAAGATATAGACTTCGGCCACACCGGCGCAACCGGCCATTTTCCTTTGCGCCCTGCGCCCCATGCGGCTACAAGCCGGCCACGATTCCGAAAAAAGATAGGAAAAAAGACTGAATGCGCCCTTCTAAACGCCAATTCGACGAAATGCGCGCCATCTCCTTCGAGCGCGGCGTCTCCAAGCACGCGGAAGGTTCATGCCTGGTGAAGTTCGGCGACACGCATGTGCTGTGCACGGCCAGCCTCGAGGAAAAAGTGCCGGGCTGGATGCGCAATTCCGGAAAGGGCTGGGTGACGGCGGAATACGGCATGCTGCCGCGCTCGACCGGCGAGCGCATGCGCCGCGAGGCTTCGGCCGGCAAGCAAGGCGGCCGCACGCTGGAAATCCAGCGGCTGATCGGCCGTTCGCTGCGCGCCGTGGTCGACCTGCAGACGCTCGGCGAGCAGCAGATCACCGTCGACTGCGACGTGATCCAGGCCGATGGCGGCACGCGCACCGCCTCGATCACCGGCGGTTGGGTGGCGCTCCATGACTGCCTGCGCTGGATGGAAGCCCGGCAGATGGCCAGCGTCGGCAAGGTGCTGAAGGATCATGTCGCGGCGATTTCCTGCGGCATCCATGACGGTCAGCCGGTCATCGACCTCGACTATCTCGAAGACTCCTCGGCCGGCACCGACGCCAACTTCGTCATGACCGGCAAGGGCGGCATCGTCGAGATCCAAGGCACGGCCGAGGGCGAGCCTTTCTCGGAGGAGCAGTTCACGGCGCTGATGGAATTGGCCAAGAAGGGCATTCAGCGACTGGTCAGCCTGCAGCAGATGGCTGTAGCTTAGCCTTCGGTTCTGTCATGACACCCTCTGCAATCCTCGAATCGGCCCTATACGTCACAGACCTCGCTGCTGCGGAAACCTTCTACACCGATGTGCTTGGGCTCGATCTGCTGGGCAAGGTCGACGGCAGGCATCTTTTCTTCCGTTGCGGGGACGGCGTGCTGCTCATCTTCAACGCCGAGGCCACCAAGGTGCCGCCGGCGCCCGATGCCAAGCTGAAAGTGCCGCCGCACGGCACTGTCGGCGACGGCCATCTCTGCTTTGCGGCAAGCGCGGACGAGATCCTGCGCTGGAAAGCGCATCTGGAAGCGAAGAAGATTGCCATCGAAAGCGAGTTCGAATGGCCGCAAGGCGGCCGCTCGATCTATATTCGCGACCCTTCCGGCAATTCGATCGAATTCGCCGAGCCAAGAATCTGGGGCATCTGATGCATTCGCTTGATGGGCATAGAATTGTCGTTGCAAGCCACAACGCCGGCAAACTGCGGGAATTTGCCGATCTGATGGCCCCATTCGGCATAGAAGCGAAGTCGGCCAAGGAATACGGCCTGCCGGAACCGGACGAAACCGGCACCACCTTCGAGGAGAACGCCTACATCAAGGCTTTTGCCGCCGCCAAGGCGACAGGCATCCCGGCATTGTCGGACGATTCCGGCCTGTGTGTCGATGCGCTGGGCGGAGCGCCCGGCGTCTACACCGCCAACTGGGCCGAGGCGCCGGACGGGTCCCGCGACTTCGGCATGGCGATGCAGCGAGCGGAAGTGGCGTTGCAGGAAGTCGGCGCGGTTGATCCGACGCAGCGCAAGGGCCGCTTCGTCGCCGTTATCTGCTTGGCCTTTCCCGACGGTGCGGCCGAATACTTCCGCGGCGAGGTCGAGGGCACGCTGGTGTGGCCGCCGCGCGGCGAACTCGGCTTCGGCTACGACCCGGTGTTCGTGCCGGACGGTTTCGAAAAGACCTTCGGCGAGATGACCGCAGAGGAAAAACATGGCTGGAAGCCCGGCCAGGCGACGGCATTGTCGCACCGCGCCCGCGCCTTCCAGAAATTCGCGCAGGCCAGACTGGATTTGGCACGATCGGCCGTGAAATGACCATGCTGCTCGACCGCGGCCCCGGCTTCGGCGTCTATATTCACTGGCCGTTCTGCGCGGCCAAGTGCCCCTATTGCGACTTCAACAGCCATGTCCGCCACCAGCAGGTCGACCAGGAGCGCTTTGCGCGCGCCTTCGAGACCGAGCTTGCGACGATGCGCAACCGCACCGGACCACGCGAGGTGACCAGCATTTTTCTCGGCGGCGGCACACCGTCGCTGATGAAGCCGGAAACCGTGGCGACGGTGCTGGACGCGGTGGCGAAGAACTGGGCGGTGCCTGCTGGCATCGAGGTGACGCTGGAAGCCAACCCCTCCTCGGTCGAGGCCGAGCGCTTTCGCGGTTACCGGGCGGCGGGCGTCAACCGCGTGTCGCTTGGCGTGCAGGCGCTGAACGACAAGGATCTGCGCTTCCTCGGTCGGCTGCACAATGTCGATGAAGCGCTGCATGCAATCGGCCTGGCACGTGAGATCTTTCCGCGGCTATCCTTCGACCTGATCTACGCACGGCCCGGCCAGACAGCTGAAGCGTGGCAGGCGGAACTCGAGCAGGCTATCGGCCACGCCGCCGACCATCTGTCGCTCTACCAGCTGACCATCGAGGAAGGCACGCCGTTCCACGCGCTGCATGCGGCCAAGAAATTCGCTATTCCCGACAATGATCATGCCGCCGATCTCTATGCGCTGACGCAGGAGATCACCGCCGCGCAAGGGCTGCCGGCGTACGAGATTTCCAACCACGCCAGATCAGGTGCGGAGAGCCGGCACAATCTCACCTATTGGCGCTATGGCGAATATGTCGGCGTCGGTCCAGGCGCACATGGCCGCTTCGTCGAAAACGGCCGCCGCGTGGTGACCATCGCGGAGAAAATGCCGGAGACCTGGACCAATCTGGTCGAGGCCAAGGGCCATGGCGTCACCGGCGGCGAGATCCTGACGCGCTCGGAAGAGGCCGACGAGTTCCTGCTGATGGGGCTGAGGCTGACTGAGGGCATCGACCTCTCCCGCTACGAAGCGTTTTCCGGCCGCGGCCTGTCGACCGCTCGGCTGTCGATGCTGCAGGGCGAGGGGCTGGTGGCGCCGATCGGCAATGCCCGCCTGCGCGCCACCCCGGCCGGCATGATCGTGCTGGATGCGGTGGTGGCGGACCTGGCGCGGTAGAGCATAGGCCAGGAGCTGAACTGCTGGCGCGCCTATTTTAGGCTGAAAACCTCGATCATCTCGGCGCGCCCTTTGACCTCGTGATAGCCGCAGGACTTGAAATATTGTCTACCTTCAGGCCAGTGCTCGACGAATTGGGCGCTGACCAACAGCGGCTTTTCCAGTTTTCGCGTCAATCCCTCAATACGAAAGGCCAAATTCACGGCATCGCCCAACGCGGTGTTGATGCCTTTGCCCATAGCGCCGATAGCAACTTCACCTACATGAAGGCCAATGCGGCAGTCGAGTACGATGTCTTGTTGTTCCCTGACCAGTACTCGGGTTGGCGACGTAGCCGCGTCTTCCGCAGCGCGGAGCGCCTGGGCAGCCTGAACCGCAGAGACACAGACATCCGCTCCGGTCCCGTGCCAATAAGCAAATACACAATCACCGATGAATTTGTCGATCGAGGCACCGTAGTGCTTCAAAATCGCATTGCAGTCCATATACCACTCGGCCAAGAGGGCCGCCACCTGTTCCGGGGATAGCCTTGCGCTAATTCCGGTAAACTCCTTCAAATCAGCAACGAACAGGGTGGCCGGCCGGCTCTTAGGCGCTGCCGGGTTGCCCCATTGAGTTTTTGTATTCGCCGCTTGCGAATCTAGATCGGGGGCAGTCGTGCCCTGTTCGAAAAGAAAAATCGATCTGCCGAACTGGACGCGATCGCCGGTGTGCAGCACACGCGCAGTTGTGAGCGCCACGTCATTCACATAACTGCCATTGGCACTGCCGACATCAACAACCCAGTAGTTCGCGCCGTCGCGCCGGATCGTTGCATGCTGGCGCGAAACTTCCCCGTCTGCCAAGCATATGGTCGCATGGTCGCCACGACCAATCAGGTTGAAATCTCCCAGCCTATAGGCCTCTCTGTTGCTCAGTGCGGTTAAAGTTGCCGACATAATCCTCTCCCGTACGCCCAAGCGCACACGCAGGGTCCAACATAACACGGAGCGTTACGAACAGAGGCTGGCGGCCCATCATAAAAAAAGCTTAGCGAGCGGAATTGCGGCCCGAGTTCCATGGGGAGCGCCGAGCCTTTCCGGCGAACAAAGTTGAATCTCCATCCGTGTTTAAAAGCGGCCCGAATTTGAAACCCTACGAAAGCAAATGCTAGAGAGCCTGAACCAAAAAGAAGGTTTTACATCAAGCTCTTGCGAGCCCGCGTGTGAGCAGGCGAATGTGAGCGACGTATATCCAGGCTTCTGCGGAAGCGATGGATCTCTCCCAGTGGCCAGCCTGCGGCATCGGCTGAGCCATGCGAATGTGCGCTCCACGACCCAGCGGCGCGGCAGAACGTCGAAGCCTTTGGCTTTGCCCGTCCGCTTGACAATCTCCAGGGTGAACGTGCCGATCTTTTGCATCGCCCCCTTCGATTCTCAAAAATCAGAAAGTCATATCAAAAGTTAAGATACCGAGCCTGAGCGAGCAGTTTATATCGTATGTAGGAATGAACCTCAGAGCGAGTGCAAGAACAAGCTGGTGAAAAACGTCCTCTTCGTCTGCAGCCAGAACCGCTTGCGCAGTCCGACCGCGGAACAGGTGTTTTCTGGTCGCAGGGATATCGACGTCGCATCGGCCGGCACCAACCACGATGCCGACACCCCGTTGACGCACGACCTCGTCTCTTGGGCCGACATCATCTTCGTGATGGAAAAGGCGCACCGCGCCAAACTGCAGAAAAAATTCAAGGCCAGCCTGAAGAAGGCTCGCGTGATCTGCCTCGATATTCCGGACGACTATGAGTTCATGGACCCGGGTCTGGTGCGTCTGCTGGAAGCGCGCGTCTCGAAGTATCTGGGTTAAATGATGTGGCCGAGCGTTTCCCCCACGCTTTTGAGAGAAACGTCTCGGCCAATCGCGAAGATTGCGGTAGTCAGGCGTCGTGCTTGTGGCGGCGCTTGGCGTGGTCTTTCTCGGGATCCGCCTCACCGGAGCGAGCCGGCTTGGCATCGCCCTTGTCGCGGCGGGCGCGGTGTTGATCGCTTATCGGATTTGGGGGCGCTCCATTGCGGGAGCTTTTCGTTTCAAGGCGGGTGATGAAAATGTCGAAGCGATTGGGCATCGTCTGGTCAGTGCTCCATCGTGCTGTCGGTGCCGGTCGAGGGCTCGATTTCCAGGTTGGTTGCCTTTGAAGGACGACGCTTTCGCGGTTCTTTGGCCGGACCCGCGCCGGCTTTGGCGGGCTGGCTCTTGTCCTTTCGCGCGGCGAAGCGCTTGCGCCCTGCATAGTAGGGTTCGAAAACGTCTTGTATCTTGAGACTGTCCATCCTGCTCCTCCCGAGATCAGGGGTAAATCCGCCGGGCACGGTTTCGTTCCGTACTGTGGCGAAGGCATGGCGACCGCTTGACTTCGGCACCGGTTTTGCAACCAGGCGTGAGCCGTGCCAAACAGGGCCGAATGCATTCAAGTGTCAGAGCCTGACGGGGGACACCGGTGACCGGCGAGTTGGCAAAACGCAGCTACGTGATCGGCCAGACCGAAATACCAGCCCGGCCGCTCGCGCCGGCGCTCTACCTGGTAGCGACGCCGATCGGCAATCTCGCCGACATCACATTACGCGCGCTTGAAACGCTCGCCGCCGCCGACATCGTCGCCTGCGAGGACACGCGGGTCAGCCGTGTGCTGCTCGACCGTTACGGCATCCGCCGCCGCACCACGGCCTATCATGAGCATAATGCCGGGGAGGCCGGGCCTAAGTTGATTGCAGCACTCGAAGCCGGACAGAGCGTGGCGCTGATTTCGGACGCCGGCACGCCGCTCATCTCCGATCCCGGCTACCGATTGGTCGGCGAAGCGCTCGGTCAAGGCATTCGCGTCGTGCCGATCCCCGGCCCATCGGCGCCGCTTGCGGCGCTGACGGCATCCGGCCTGCCTTCCGACGCCTTTCTGTTTGCCGGCTTCCTGCCGGTGAAGACTGGACAGCGGCTGGCGCGGCTGGAAGCGCTGAAAGCGGTGCCGGCGACGCTGATATTCTTCGAATCGCCGCGCCGGCTGGCCGAGACGCTCAGTGCCATGGTCGAGGCGCTGGGCGGTCCCCGCAGGGCCGCGATCGGCCGTGAGCTGACCAAGACGTTCGAGGAACTGCGGACCGGCACCTTACAGTCGCTCGCCGACCATTACGCGGCAGCCGACACGCCGAAAGGCGAGATCGTCATCTGCGTCGGCCCGTCGGAAGCAACGGCAGACGAACCGGCCGATATCGACCGGCTTCTGCTTTCGCTTGCCGCCGAGATGCCGGCCTCCAAGGCGGCGGCGGAAGTCGCCAAGATGACCGGCGGCCAGAAACAGGCGCTTTATCGGCGGCTGCTCGAACTCAAGGATACTGGGAAGGACCGGGACACCGGGAAAGAGGGCGACACCGAGAAAGACGGCGATGGCTGAACGCCCGGCCGCCAGCCGCCAACGCGCCTATCGGCGCGGCCACCGCAGCGAGTGGCTGGCGGCGGCGGCGTTGATGGTGAAAGGCTATCGGATCCTGGCGCGCCGCCACCGCACGCGGTTCGGCGAGATCGACCTGATCGCGCGGCGCGGCGACCTGGTGCTGATCGTCGAGGTGAAGGCGCGCCGCACACTGATGGAAGCCATGGAGGCTATCGCTTACGAATCGGAGCGCCGCATCGAAAGCGCCGCCGATTTCTGGCTGTCGCGCCAATCCGATTATGGAAGATTGTCGGTGCGCTTCGACATGGTCGCGGTGCTGCCGTGGCGCTGGCCGGTGCATGTCGAGAATGTTTTTTACGGGCGGAACTAGGGTCAGGCCTTATTGGTCGGCGCTGCGGCAATCCTATATGGGATCCGGATCGCAGCGCACTGAACTACCACGTGGAACGCTCTATCGCGCTTTGTACCCGAAACCGAAGCGCCCGGCATACCTCACGATCGCTACCCGCAGATTTACGGCACTGCCTCTCCTGAACCGCGCGAGATTAAAGGCAGGCGCGGCCTGATATTTGTAACCGCTGTACTGGCGATCATTGCCGGGCGAAATTGTCGCCGCGCTACAGCTGAAGCTCGTCCCGGGAAAAGCAAACCTCGCCGTGTCCGGTGACACTGACGATCCGGAAGCTTACCAGGCGTTTCGGCGCGCTATCGAGGCGCGGCGCACGGAAACACTGTCGGGCACGGTGGAAGCATCGGGTTACCTTCGCCAGGCCTTGGCGTTGGACGCCGATTTCGGCGCGGCGGCGGCGGAATTGGCATGGCTTCACTGGGATGCCGACGACGCGAGGAGACTGGCTCTCGGACTCAGTTGGGACGAAATCGACGACGAGCTCTACGGCAGTCTGGCCATCGCTGCCGGAAATCCGTCTCCCGGTTACTATCAGCTGATTTCCGAACTTCTGGTCCGGGAGCATAGGTCCGACGAGGCGGTGGCTGCCCTGCAAAAAGCGATAGCGCTCGACCCGAGCGATTCCTGGACCTACGAAGGGCTGAGCCAGGCCCTCAACTTCAACGGCAGGCCGGCCGAGGGGCGAACCTTTCTCGATGCGGCCTTACGCGTCGACCCCGGATGGACGGAGTGGCGACACTACCAGGCTGGCTTGGCGGCGTTCGGCCAAGGACGCTACGAGGAGGCGGTCGCGCAGCTCGAGCAGGTTGATATCCGGGCGCCCAATCCGTGGACGAAGTTCTACGGCCTGCATGTTCTTGTCGCGGCGCTTGCGCATCTCGATCGCCTGCCGGAAGCGGCCTCGGCCCTGGAGCAGCTCCGAAGCGTGCTGTTGGAAAGGCAGGAGGGTCAGCCGAACCTGCTGATCGCGCAGCAGTTCTTCGTCTACAAGCGACCGGAGGACATCGCTCGCCTGCTCGATGGCTTGAGGAAGGCGGGGGTTTCCGAGCTTCCCACCGGAATGGAACCGGAATCCGCTGAACGGATGAACGGCGTCGACATCGGCAATCTCGTAATCGGACACGAGCTGACGGGACGCCAGATTCTGCCAAATGTCTCAGCCTACCATGCTGTGGTTGCGGCCGACGGCAGCGTGACCAGAACAGTTGGTGAGGAGGTCGTGACCGGTCGGATGTGGGTGCAGGGCGACAGCCTGTGCAGCGCAGATCCGCGTAAGCTGACGGGCTGTGGCGCTGTGTTCCGCAACCTGAGCGGCACATCTGAAGCCACGAACGAATACATACTTCTGTCTCGCTTCAAGCGTTACGAATTCTCGGTGACGAAGTAGCAGCAACTTCGCTGCGCCTACAGCGGCCATGAGAGATTGAGGTTCATTTCGCTCACGCCTTCGGTTCCGTACGGGCCACAGCGCTTCAATGCGTCCGCGAAGTCCCTGGCCAAGGCCTTGAACGTCTGGGTCTGTGGCGCAACGTCGACGATTTCGATGGCGCTGACGTGCCCCTCGCGCGTGAAGCTGACGTGGACATCTGCGCTGAAGCTGATCCCGCGCATCGCCGTCTGCGTAGGCCAGCAGCTTGCTGCTCGTTCAAGAACGTGACGGTTCAGACTGTCCCCAGCGGACGCGGTGGTCGCCGCGCCGATCACAAGAATTCCCAAGACGCGATTGATCATCCCTATATCTCCTCAGTTCGACGTCCGAAGCGTGTGGGGACGGCGTGCGAGAGAGAACGCGAGAGGTCGTTCGAAGTCATGAAATCGGCGTGAAAAAGTTCTGAAGAGTGGTGAACGCAGTCGATTTCGGCTACGGAATGCACCAGTAGTAAGGACGACTCTGCGAGGACGGCTTGGGTTGGAGGGACAGGTCTACGCTGGTCGTCTCCCCAGCATTAGCCGGCATTGCTAGGCCAAACGAACAGAGCCCTGGGCGAAATTGCCGCCTTACCCCCAGACGAACAGCGCCGCCAGGCCGACGGTGCCGATGACCAGCCGCCACCAGCCGAACAGCGAATAGCCGTGGCGCGAGACGTAGTTGAGCAGGAAGCGCACGACGATAATCGCCGCGACGAAGGCGGCGATGAAACCGGCGGCGATGACGGGCAGATCGGCACTGGTCAGCACATTGCGGTTCTTGAACAGGTCGAAGGCGAAGGCGCCGACCATCGTCGGCATAGCAAGGAAGAAGGAGAATTCCGCAGCCGCCCGTTTGTCGACACCCAGAAGCAGCGCGCCGACGATCGTGGAGCCGGAGCGCGACGTGCCGGGAATCAGCGAAAGGCACTGGAACAGTCCGATCTGCAGATAGAGCCGGAGCGGAAACCGCTCGACGTCATGGTAGAGCGGCTTCGGCTTGAAGCGATCTACCCACAGCAGGACGACGCCGCCGATGATCAGCATGACGCAGATCAGCCTCGGCGATTCAAACAGCACCGTCTTGATGAAGCCATGCCCCAGTGCGCCGATGACGGCCGCCGGCAGGAACGCGACGAGGATGCCGACGACGAAATGCCGCGTCACCCGATCACGCGGCAGATCGACCAGCATCTGCCACAGGCGATGGAAATAGACGCTGAGGATCGCCAATATGGCGCCGAGCTGGATCAATATCTCGAAGGCCTTGCCGGTCGAATGGAAGCCGAGAAAATGGCCGGCAAGCAGAATATGGCCGGTTGACGAGACCGGAATGAACTCGGTCATGCCCTCGATCATGCCGAGCAGCAGCGCTTCGACGATGGTCTGGCTTTCCATGTAAACCTCGACGTTCGAGTGAGGGCTTTGAAGAACGGCTTGCTTGTCATGGCGCGGAACTCCTCCTATAGGTCGCAGCACCCTGACGGCCACCTGAATCGGGGCGGCCAAGACTTACCGGCGCAGCCGGCGATTTGCCAGTGCGCTCTATTATCGCGGGACCATGCTGACGCTTTTCCACCACCCGATGTTCGCCACCTGCCGCTTCGTTCGCCTCGCTTTCGGCGAGTATGGCGAGGAGCTGGCGCTGATCGAGGAAAAGCCGTGGATGCGGCGCAAGGAGTTCCTGGCGCTGAACCCGGCCGGCACGCTGCCGATCCTGCTTGCCGAGGGCGACGTGCCGATCGTCGGTGCCATGGTCATCGGCGAATATCTCGACGAGACGCGCGGCGTGCTCAAGCGCGACAAGCGGCTGTTCGCCGAGGACCCAATGGAGCGCGCCGAAATCCGCCGGCTGACCGACTGGTATCTCAACAAGGCCGATAGCGAGGTGACCCGGCACCTGGTGCGCGAACGCGTGCTGAAGCCGATCATGCCGGAAACGGCGGGCGGCGGTTCGCCGGATTCGGCGGCTATCCGTGCCGCGCGCGCCAATATCCGCCAGCACATGAAATACACCAACTGGCTGGCCGGCACCCGCCATTGGCTGGCCGGCAACAAGGTTACCTATGCCGACCTCGCGGCTGCGGCTGCGCTGTCCGTGCTCGACTATCTCGGCGAGATCGACTGGCGCGAACACGCTGCCGCGCGCGAATGGTATGCACGGGTGAAATCACGGCCATCGTTCCGGCCGCTTTTGTCCGACCGGGTGCGCGGCCTATCGCCGGTGTCACATTATGCGGACCTCGATTTCTAGAGCGCAAAACCTGCGCGCGCTGATCGACCGCGAGGCACGGCGCGCCGGTTTCGATGCCGTTGCCGTCACCACGCCAAATGCCATCCCGCAGGCGCCTGCTCGGCTGGCCGAATTCGTCGCCGACGGCTTCCATGGCTCAATGGGCTGGATCGCCGAGACGCTCGAGCGCCGCGGCGAGCCGACGGCACTTTGGCCCGAGGTTCGCTCGATCGTCGTGCTGGCCATGAACTACGGGCCCGACCACGACCCGCGCGCGGTGCTGGCGAAGCGCGACCGCGGCGCGATCTCCGTCTATGCGCAGAACCGCGATTATCACGACGTGATGAAAGGCCGGCTGAAAGAGATCGCCGGCAAGATCGTGACGCGCGCCGGCGGCGACGTAAAGGTATTCGTCGACACCGCCCCGGTGATGGAAAAGCCGCTGGCAGAAGCCGCCGGCCTCGGCTGGCAAGGCAAGCACACCAATCTGGTCAGCCGCGAGCACGGCTCCTGGCTGTTCCTCGGCACCATCTTCACGACAGCTGAGCTTGCGCCCGATACGCCCGAGGACGACCATTGCGGCTCCTGCCGCGCCTGTCTCGATGTTTGTCCGACCGACGCCTTTCCGGCTCCCTACCGGCTCGATGCGCGACGCTGCATCTCCTATCTCACCATCGAGAATAAGGGCCCGATCCCGCATGAGTTCCGGGGAAAAATCGGGAACCGCATCTATGGCTGCGACGACTGCCTAGCCGCCTGCCCATGGAACAAGTTTGCCCAGGCTGCGTCGGAGGCAAAGCTCGTCGCCCGCGCGGACTTGCGCGAGCCGCCGCTCACCGATCTCTTGGCGTTCGACGACGCTGCTTTCCGGTCGTTCTTCAGCGGTTCGCCAATCAAGCGCATCGGTCGCGACCGCTTTGTCCGCAATGTGCTGATCGCCGCCGGCAATTCCGGCGAACCCTCGCTCGGCAACGCCGTGCGCGCGCTACTCAGCGATGCCTCGCCTCTGGTACGCGGCGCGGCGGTATGGGCGCTGTCGCGGCTTGTGCCAGAGACTGAATTCGCCGAACGTGCCACCGCTGCACTGAAAGCAGAAAGCGACGAGGCCGTGCAACGCGAATGGCGCTTGGCGCTGGCAGATCAAATCGAGGCGCCTGTATGAGCGAGAAGCAAATCTTCATTTTCGGCGCCGGCTATTCGGGCAAGGCGTTTGCCCGCGCCCACAGGGATGACGGCACGATCATTGGCACGACACGCGCAGCGGAGAAATTCGAAGCGCTGCAGCAAGGCGGGATCCAGCCGCTGCTTTTCGATGGCGCGCTGACGCCCGAAATCCGTAACGCGCTCGAGAAAACAACCCATCTCGTCGTCTCGGTGGCGCCGGAAGAGGCCGGCGACCCGGTGCTGAATGCGGCGCGCGAGACAATCGCGGCGGCGATGCCGGCGCTGGAATGGATCGCCTATCTCTCCACCGTCGGCGTGTATGGCGACCAAGGCGGCGGCTGGGTGGACGAGATCGCCGAATGCCGGCCGGTGTCGAAGCGCTCGATGATGCGTGTCGCCGCCGAGCGGGACTGGCTGAAACTGGGTCAGGACATCGGCCGGCCGGTGGCGATTCTGCGGCTGTCCGGCATTTACGGACCGGGACGCAATGCCCTGGTCAATCTGGAAAACGGCACAGCGCGGCGGCTGATCAAGCCGGGCCAGGTGTTCAATCGCATCCATTGCGACGATATTGCCGGGGCGCTTTGGCATCTAATCGGAGACAATCGCGGCGGCATCTTCAACATCACCGACGACCTGCCGGCGCCGCCGCAGGACGTCGTCGCCTATGCCGCCGGGCTGATGGGCGTTACACCGCCGCCCGAAATTCCGTTCGAGACCGCCCAGCTTTCGCCCATGGCGCGGTCCTTCTATGGCGAGAACAAGCGTGTCGCCAACACGGCGATCAAGGCTGCCGGCTATCGCTTCCGCTTTCCCGACTACCGGGCGGCCTTCGACCATATGTGGGCTGAGGGCAACTGGCGCGACGGCGAGGCGCGCAGCCCGATGAAGCGGTCGTGATCGAAACCGCGCGCCGGGCGTGATATGATTCGACTTCATTCGCGGAGGGGTTCTGCTTCATGAAAACGTTGAAGCGATCATTGCCCGGTAGAACGCTGCTGCTAGAGCGCGTCGCAACGCGCTTTAGATCTCTGTTTATGCGTGTCGTTGTCCCAAAACCGCTGCGCAGTTTTGGGCGACATGCATTGGCAGCACTCGCCGTTCTCGCCACAGCAGGGCTTGCACCACGACCTGCAGCGGCCGAAGAGCTGGCGAAAAACCTGTTCGGCGCCAAAAAACTGCCGGCCGTGGCTGCGCCGCAGTCGATCGGCTTTTATTCCAAGGGCTGCTTTGCCGGCGGCGTCGCCATTCCCCTGAACGGCCCGAAGTGGGAGGTTATGCGGCCTTCGCGCAACCGCCGCTGGGGCCATCCGACGATGATCGCGCTGATCGAGAAACTGTCGCGCGACGCCGCGGCCGATGGCTGGCCCGGCCTGCTGGTCGGCGACATTTCGCAGCCGCGCGGCGGCCCGATGCTGAGCGGCCATGCCTCGCACCAGATCGGCCTCGACGCCGACATCTGGCTGACGCCGATGCCCGATCGCAGGCTTTCGATCGAGCAGCGCGAAAACATGAGCGCCACCTTGCTTGTCGACGAAAAGACCCATTTGGTGAAGGATGCGCTCTGGATACCGGCGCATATGCGGCTCCTGAAGCGCGCGGCAAGCTACGCGGAAGTCGAACGCATCCTGGTCAATCCCGGCATCAAGAAGAAGCTCTGCGACACGGTGAAAGGCGACCGCGCATGGCTGCGCAAGGTCAGGCCGTTCTGGGGCCACGATTATCACTTCCACATCCGCATCGGCTGCCAGCCCGGCTCGCCCAATTGCAAAGCGCAGGAAAACACGGCGCCAGGCGACGGCTGCGACCAGTCGCTGGCATGGTGGTTCACCGAGGAACCGTGGCGTCCCAACAAGAACCCGGACAGGCCGAAAGCGCGCGACGTGATGACGATGGCGAGCCTGCCCGCGGCGTGCCAGGCCGTGCTCGACGGGCCAGATCCGGCTTCGGCGGAGGCGGTCACCTATTATGGCGACGGCGTGCCGGTCGCGACTGCACCCGTTCTCACGAAGGCTCCGTCGCCGGCGCGGGCATCCGTCAGCGGCGCGGCAGCGCTCCCGGCCTCGGTCAACGCCTTCGCGGCAACGCCCGAGATTGGCATTCCATTGCCGCGACCGCGGCCGGGGGACTGACGCGATATTGGGAAGGCGGTCGATCGCGCTTGTGGCCCCTACCTGCGCGAAGCGTGCTCCGCGAGGACGGGGTAAAGCGCCTGGTGAAGTGCTGCCATCTCGTTCAACGTCGAAAACCGATTTCCCTTTCCCGGGTCATGCGCTAGTCAACGAAAGAACGGCGGAACGCCACTGGGAACCGGGATGGACGAGAGCATGCCAGGCGACGACATAGCGCTGCAGTTTCCGGTCCTAATCGGCGACATTGGCGGCACCAATGCACGCTTTTCGATCGTGCTCGACGCGAACTCGGTACCAACCGAACCGCAGATCGTCCAGACCGCCAATTTCAACACGATCGACGAGGCGATCCAGGCGGCGGTGCTCGACCGCTCGTCGGTCCGGCCCAACTCCGCCGTGCTGGCGGTGGCCGGCCCGGTCGACAGCGACGAGATCCCGCTCACCAACTGCCCGTGGATCGTCAAGCCGAGAAAGATGTTTGCCAGCCTCGGCCTCAGCGACGTCGTGGTGCTCAATGATTTCGAGGCGCAGGCGCTGGCCGTCGTGGCGCTCGGCGAAGAGCATATGGAAAAGATCGGCGGCGATGCGCCGGAGCCCAATGCGGGACGGGTGGTGCTCGGTCCCGGAACCGGGCTTGGCGTCGCCGGCCTGGTCCACGCGCTGAACCACTGGATACCAGTGCCCGGCGAGGGAGGACACATGGACATCGGGCCGCGCTCGCCGCGCGATTTCCAGGTCTTTCCGCATATCGAGAAGCTCGAGGGCAGAATCTCCGGCGAACAGATCCTGTCCGGACGCGGCCTGGTCAATGCCTACCGGGCGGTGGCCAAGGCGGATGGCAAGCCGGCGCCCTTCACCACGCCGGCCGAGGTCACCGCCGCGGCACTGGCCAAGTCAGATCCGGTGGCCGAGGAAGCGCTGTCGATGTTCGTCACCTGCCTGGGGCGCACCGCTGGCGACCTTGCGCTGGTGTTCATGAGCCGCGGCGGCGTCTTCCTGACCGGCGGAATCGCGCAGAAAATCCTGCCGGCGCTGAAAACCGGCAATTTCCGCGCCGCCTTCGAGGACAAGGCGCCGCACAGCGAACTGATGCGCACCATGCCCGTCTATGTGATCACCCATCCACTGGCGGCGCTCTCCGGGCTCGCGGCCTATGCCAGGAACCCGTCGCTGTTCGGCGTCCAGACGGCAGGGCGGCGGTGGCAGGCCTAGCCCACGCGCGCGCGTCGTGTGGCATCGTCGCGAAGGCGACATGCGCTCCGAGCGTACTAAAGTGTTGATAGAACCCCCGTTATAAGTATGAAGCAAAAACCAATAACCCAGATGGAGATCAGAATCTTTGCCTCTCGCTTTCTATGAGTGAAGAAATAATTGAGGTACCGCCCCTGCTTGTCCATAAGGGGAAGATCTTGAAATACGATATATCCGACAAGAACTATAAACAGCGATACAGGTATAAACGCACCAAATCCAAACACGTTGGTAAGAAAGCCATTTGGACCGACCATTTCTTGCATTCCTGATGGCCTCCGATGGGTTCATGTCGGGAAGCTCCCGCCTCTGGACCGCACTATCCCAGCATATCGCCGTTCAATATCAGCTCGGTTAACGGCCGCTCACCGCCAGCTACGGTCATCAAAAACCCCTAGAGCATCGGACGTTCAAGTGAGTCCATACCCTGCTGCTGTGAAGTAGTTTCTGCATTCAACTGGCGAGAACAG
>NZ_JBVVQU010000072.1:19100-28488 GCF_055811555.1 Mesorhizobium sp. WSM4813 | reverse complement strand
CGGGGCCTCGCCACCGCCGCCGATCGCCTGGGTGATGTTGGCCAGAACCGCGCCCATGCGCTCCGAATAGGGGCGCGGGGGGGGGGCCGCCCCCCCCGGGGGGGGGGGGGGGCGCGGTCGTCGCCTTCGCCATCCTCATCGTCCTCGTCTTCAGCCTCCTGCGCTTCTGCGCGCAGCAGCGCCTGACGGTCGGCGACCGGAATCTGGTAATAGTCGGGATGAATTTCACTGAAGGCGAGGAAACCGTGACGGTTGCCGCCATATTCGACAAAGGCTGCCTGAAGCGAGGGTTCGACGCGCGTTACGCGGGCGAGGTAGATATTTCCTTTGAGCTGCTTCTTGTCCTGGGATTCAAAGTCGAATTCTTCAATACGGTTACCGCGAACGACGACAACACGTGTTTCCTCCGGGTGGGAGGCGTCTATCAGCATCTTGTTGGGCATTATTTCGTTTCCCCCCGGCAGCCGTCAGCCGCAGCTTGCGGGGCAAACCCCGCCGCTGTGAGTGTGGATGAACATGGGTGCCGGGCAATTGAATGTCCGCCGGCCGCTGCCTGAGCGCCATGGCGGTGCCGCCCGCAGCCATAATGGCGCGGTTTGCTGCGGACCTTTCCATGATTGCGCTTGAAGCCATCGTAACCAGCAGAACCTTTTTGAACCAAAGCCCGGGAAAACCGGACCAGCTTGTTTGCTCGTACAGAGCCGGCGCGGGACAATCCCGGCCGTTTTCCTCACGCAGGCGCTTCCCCCGCCACGGGCTCGCACCTGCGAAATTCGTCGCGATCACTTGATACCTTTTTCGCCTGAAGCGAAAGGAGCCGTCGTTCATCTGACCTGTAGCAGGAAGCTGCGGAGAAGGACGGTTCCAGGATTGCAGTGATCCACCATCGCTTTTATGATTTGGCGGGTTGGAAGGCAACCCCGATTTCCGATGCCGGCAAAAAGCAGTTCCGCAACGGAAGCACGGCTTTAAGCGTTGCATGAAAAGGCTTGGTTAACCTTCTCTGGATACCAATCGTTAATTGAGTTCGCGGCCTAACCGGCACTTCGACAAGACGCCGACACTCCGACAAACAAGATTGGCCGACAAACAAGATTGGCCGACAAACAAGATTGGCCGACAAACAAGATTGGCCGACAAACAAGATTGGGCGCCTAGCGCCAAACCGGAGCGACTGTAAGAGATGGGACTGGCAGTCTTCACGCACAAGGGTGGTCGCGCCGGAGGCACTTTCTTCTACGCCGCCTACTTCCGCGCTGCCCAATTCCGCGATGCTTGTCTGCTGTCGCTGGTTGTCGCTTGCCTGGCTTTTTCGCCGGTTTCCTTTGCTGCCGACGCGCCGCTCGCCGCGACGAGCTACAAAATGGCGGGTGACGCCACCAAGATGCGCATCGTCATGAATTTCGACCGCGAGCCCGACGTCAAATGGTTCCTGCTGCGCGGCCCCCACCGTCTGGTCGTCGACCTGCCAAGCACGAAATTCGCCATCAATGCCAAGGATGTAAAGGCGCGCGGCCTGGTCAGGAGCGTGCGCTACGGCGATCTCAGCGAGGGGGTTTCGCGGCTGATCCTCACAAGTAAGGGCCCATTCGCCGTCGATAGGTTCGACGTGCTCAAGAATGATGACGGCAACGGCTACCGCATCGCAATCGACATGTCGGCGGCGTCCGTGCGGGAGTTCGACGCCGCTCTTGCCAATCAGGCGCTGACCACCGGCTCGACGGTCTCCTCCGACAAGGGCGGCAGGGTCGGCACCGGCCCGGTCTCCAATCCAGGCCATCGCTTCACCGTCGTCATCGATCCAGGCCATGGCGGCATCGATGGCGGTGCCGAGGGTCTGAACGGCACGGTCGAGAAGAACGTCACGCTCGCCTTCGCCACCGAATTGCGGGAAAGACTTGCCGCAGTCGGCAAATACGATGTGTTCATGACGCGCGAGACGGACCAATTCCTGCGGCTGGACGACCGCGTGCGCATAGCCCGCCAGCACGAGGCCGATCTGCTCATTTCGATCCACGCCGACACGATCAGGGTCAAGGGCCTTCGCGGCGCAACCGTCTACACTGTCTCCGACAAGGCTTCCGACCCCGAAGCGCAGGCGCTCGCCGACCGTGAAAACCTTTCCGACCAATTCGCCGGCATGGAAATAAAGGACGACAACAAGGAAGTGACCGACATCTTGATCGACCTGATTCGCCGCGAGACGCACAGTTTCTCGATGAGTTTCGCCCAGACTTTGGTCGGCCAGCTTTCCACCAGCGTCGGCCTCATCAACAATCCGCAGCGTTCGGCCAGCTTCAAAGTTTTGAAGGCGCCGGATGTCCCGTCCGTGCTGGTCGAACTCGGCTATCTGTCCAACGCCAAGGACGAGGCGCAACTGCTCAGCGCCGATTGGCGCGGCAAGGCGGCCCAGAGCATAACCAATGCCATCGCCCTGTTCGCTTCAGCCAAGGCCGGAGCCGGAACCGGAGGCTGAGATGCCTGCCGCCGCCAGCAACCAGCGGCAGCGTTGCATGGCAACAACACCCTGTACTTATATTTCCGCCATTCGAAGCCGAAATTCCATGCTGCCGCATTTTGCCCACATGATGGCGACATGGATTTTCGATTACCGGTCGGGATCGTCTCGAAAGCTTGCGCGAAAGGCGGCTTCGTTTAGGAAAATCCCGAACCGAGGACTGGAGCGGGCATGATTCGTCTTATTGGCTATTTCTTCGGCATCGGCACGGCTCTGGCCCTTTTGGTCGCGGCGGGCGCGGCGATCTATATCAGCCATTTGTCGAAGGATCTGCCCGACTACGAGGTCCTGGCCAAGTATGAACCGCCGGTGACGACCCGCATCCATGCGTCCGACGGTGCGCTGATGGCCGAATATGCGCGCGAGCGGCGCCTGTATTTGCCGATCCAGGCGGTGCCGGATCGTGTCAAGGCGGCCTTCCTGTCTGCCGAGGACAAGAACTTCTACAATCACCCCGGCATCGATATGACCGGCCTTGGCCGCGCAGTCATGGTCAATCTGCAGAATTTCGGCTCGGGCAAGCGCCAGGTCGGCGCCTCGACGATCACCCAGCAGGTGGCGAAAAACTTCCTGTTGTCCTCGGACCAGACCTACGAGCGCAAGATCAAGGAGATGATCCTCGCCTTTCGCATCGAGCAGGCCTATTCGAAGGATCGCATTCTCGAGCTCTACCTTAACGAGATTTTCTTCGGGCTCGGCGCGTATGGCGTCGCCGGCGCAGCGCTCACCTATTTCGACAAGGCGGTGAATGAACTCACCGTGGCGGATGCGGCCTATCTGGCGGCCTTGCCGAAGGGTCCCTCCAACTATCACCCATTCAAATATGCCGACCGCGCCATCGAGCGCCGCAACTGGGTCATCGACCAGATGGTCGACAACGGCTACGTCACGCAAGAGGAAGGCGCCAAGGCCAAGGCCGAGCCGCTCGGCGTCAAGCCACGCCGCTCCGGCACCTATCTGTTCGCCGGCGAATACTTCACCGAGGAAGTGCGTCGCCAGATCAGCGCGCGCTACGGCGAGAATGCGCTCTACGAGGGCGGCCTGTCGGTCCGTACGACGCTCGATCCCAAGATGCAGCTGATCGCCCGCAAAGCCATGCAGAACGGCCTGATGAAGTTCGATACGCTGCGCGGCTATCGCGGGCCGGTGCAGACCATCAGCGTATCCGGCGACTGGGGCGTGCCTTTGAGCGAAGTCAAGGGACTGGACGACGTGCCCGAATGGTCGCTCGCCGTCGTGCTCGACAGCTCGGAAAGCGGCCTGTCCATCGGCCTTCGGCCGACCCGGCAGATCTCGGGCGAACTTGTCAAGGATCGCATCGAAGGCGCCGTCAGCCGCGAGGACATGAGCTTCGCCATGCGTCATGTCGTCGACGGCAAGACCGTCAAGGCCAAGTCGCCGGCGGACGTGCTGAAGCCGGGCGATGTCATCTTCGTACAGAAGAAAGAGGGTACGGACGGGGCCTATATCCTGCGCCAGGCCCCCGAAGTGGAAGGTGGCATGATCGCCATGGATCCGCATACCGGCCGTGTTCTGGCCATGGTCGGCGGGTTCTCCTACTCGCAATCCGAATTCAACCGTGCCACGCAGGCCATGCGGCAGCCGGGTTCGTCGTTCAAGCCGATCGTCTATTCGGCCGCCCTCGACAATGGCTATACGCCGGCTTCGGTGATCATGGACGGCCCGATCACCATCAAGAGCGGCAACACGACCTGGACGCCGAAGAACTACGATGGAAGGACAGCTGGCCCGGCGACTTTGCGGTCCGGCATCGAGAGGTCGCGCAATCTGATGACCGTGCGCCTTGCCAACGACATGGGCATGAAGCTGGTCGCCGAATATGCCGAGCGCTTCGGCGTCTATGACCGTCTCGCGCCGTACCTGCCGATGGCGCTGGGTTCGGGCGAGACCACCGTGATGCGCATGGTGTCGGCTTATTCGATCATGGCCAACGGCGGCAAGTCGATCAAGCCGACGCTGATCGACCGCATCCAGGATCGCTATGGCAAAACGGTGTACAGGCAGGACGAACGCGGCTGCGAAAATTGCAACGCCGCCGAATGGCAGAACCAGCCTGAGCCGGAACTGGTCGACAATTCCGAGCAGGTGCTCGATCCGATGACCGCCTATCAGATCACCTCAATGATGGAGGGCGTCGTCGAGCGCGGTACCGGCGCCACCGTCGCCGAACTCGGCCGCCACATCGCCGGCAAGACCGGAACGACAAACGACGAGAAGGATACCTGGTTCATCGGCTACACGCCCAATCTCGTTGTCGGCCTTTATATGGGCTACGATCAGCCGAAAGGTCTTGGCAAGGGCGCGACCGGTGGCGGCCTCGCCGCGCCGATCTTCAAGGACTTCATGCGCGTGGCGCTGGACGGCACGCCCAATGTCGATTTCCAGGTTCCCGAAGGCATGAAGCTGATTGCCATCAATCGCAAGACCGGCATGGCTGCCAACCCGGGCGACGCCGGCGCCTTTATCGAAGCCTTCAAGCCGGGCACCGGCCCCGCCGACAGCTATTGGGTGATCGGCATGGGTGCGGACGGCTCCAACGCCTCCGGCGGCGCGCTGTCACCACAGGCCAACCAAGCCATCCAGTCCGGCGGCGGCGGGCTTTATTGACATAGGATATGGTATTTGGGCCGGCTTTCGAGCCGGCCCATTTCGCTTTACAGGCGGCGGTGCCGTCCCTATGTATCGCGCCAACCCAAGCTCTGTTTAAGCAACAGGGCACCATTTCAGCACAGGACAGAACGACCAGCCATGCGCGCGGAAACGCAGAACATTGTCGATGAAATCAGGCAGGCGATTACCCTGCTGAGGAGGCATCTTTGACTGGGATCAAGCCATAAAGCGGCTTGAATACCTGAATGTGCGTGCCGAGGATTCGAGTCTCTGGAACGAACCGCTGGAGGCGCAGAAGCTGATGCGTGAGCGCCAGGGCCTCGAGGAAGGCATCGCCGCGGTCAAAGGCCTCACCCAGGCGCTGGAAGACAATATCGGCCTGATCGAGCTTGGCGAGGAAGAGGGTGACGAGAGCGTCGTCGCCGAGGCGGAAGCGGCGATCCGCTCGATGCGCGGCGAAGCAAAGGCCCGCCAGATCGAGACGCTGCTTTCGGGCGAGGCCGACGCCAACGACAGCTATCTCGAAGTCCATGCCGGCGCCGGCGGCACCGAAAGCCAGGACTGGGCCTCGATGCTTCTGCGCATGTACACGCGTTGGGCCGAGCGGCGCCGCTTCAAGGTCGAGGTGCTGGAAGTGCATGACGGCGAAGAGGCCGGCATCAAGTCCGCTACGCTGCTGATCAAGGGCCACAATGCCTATGGTTGGCTGAAGACGGAATCCGGCGTTCACCGTCTCGTGCGTATTTCCCCCTATGACAGCAATGCGCGCCGCCACACGTCTTTCGCCAGCGTCTGGGTCTATCCCGTGATCGACGATACGATCGAGATCGACGTTTCCGAATCGGATGTCCGCATCGACACTTATCGTTCGTCCGGATCGGGCGGCCAGCACGTCAACACCACCGATTCGGCGGTCCGCATCACCCATCTCGCCACCGGCATCGCGGTCGCCTGCCAGGCCGAGCGCTCCCAGCACAAGAACAAGGCGAAGGCCTGGGAGATGCTGCGCTCGCGGCTCTACGAGGAAGAGCTGAAGAAGCGCGAGGCGGTAGCGAACGCCACTGAAGCATCGAAGAGCGATATCGGCTGGGGCCACCAGATCCGCTCCTATGTTCTGCAGCCCTATCAGTTGGTGAAGGATCTGCGCACTGGCGTCGAGAGCACAAGCCCATCGAGCGTGCTGGACGGCGACCTCGACGATTTCATGGAGGCCTCGCTGTCGCAGCGCATCGAGGGCGGTGCCGGCGAAGTGGTCGCCGATATCGACTGAAGACCTACAACAAGCAGCAGGAACATCACGCTAGAGTAACAGGCTCTCACTCTAATTGAGCGGTCGCTTTATGGCTTTGTTTTTACGTTAAATTTTCCAGAACAACTTCTAACTTCGGGTTGGATGTCGCGGGCCTGCCGGCGCCAAGCCCGGAACCACTGCGAGCTGATTCTCGTTATCTGCGATCCCATCTGCCGGGGTCGATGAAGTCACTCTCGCCAGCCCCGGCAGGCTGGTTTCGGTTGCAGATGTCGGCGCTCGGTTGCACAGCAATCTTGCGCCAACAAAGGAATCAGCCCAGCATCCGAAAGCTGGGGGAAAAAAGCATTTATGGCCGGACGCGGCGTATCTGCGGCCTGACGATTCGGCCACTGGGAAGATGCGTTCCAAGAACGGGCAAGCGAAACGCTTGATAACTCGTTGATAGGAACTGCGCCCATGCCTGCTTTCACAACCCGACCGGCCTCAGCCGTCCAGACGGCGCGCCGCCTCCTGAATTCAATCATTGCGGTGGTGGCTCTGACGGCCGCCATCGCTGCATTTGCAGCGCCGGCTTTGGCGCACGACGCCACGCCGACTGCGGCGAGGCCGCAGGGCTGGAGCTATCCATTCTCCTGTTGTTCTGGCTATGACTGCCGCGCGGTCTCGCAGACGTCGATCAGCGAACGTCCGGAGGGCTATGTCATCAAAGGGACAGGCGAGGTCGTGGCCTACAGCGATGCACGGATCAAGAATTCGCCCGATGGCGAATATCACTGGTGCTCGGTCGCCGGCGCCAATGACGGAAAGACCATCTGCCTGTTCGTGCCACCGTCATCGTTTTAATGCATGGCGCCCAAAAGCCCCAGGGCCTGAGCCATGGCCTGACCCGAGGATGCGCAGCGGTTTTGGGATAACGACAGGCATCGGAAAGATTGAAGCGCGCCACGCGTCCGACTCAGTCAGCGAGTCTGCTGACCGACGGTTGTCAAGAGCGCCTCGTTATGTTGCCTTGCCGCGGGCGGGAGGCAAACGTGAGGGAGGCGTTCATGACAATAAAGGCAAGCTGCCACTGCAGGGCGACGACGTTCGAGGTTTCGCAAGCACCGCTAACCGTGACGCAATGCACCTGCTCCTTCTGTTCGAAACGCGGTTCGTTGTGGGCCTACTATACGCCGTCGCAATTCAAACTCACCAGCCCGTTCAAGAATGTCTCGTTCTACCGGTGGGGATCGAAAACGATCAAACACGGTTTCTGCGCCACCTGCGGCTGCGGCACCTTCACCGAAACGCCGGACTGGTCGACCGGCAAGCCGGATTTCGACAATCCGAAAATCAGCGTGAATTCGCGCCTGTTCGACGATTTCGACCTCGATCAGGTCGAGGTCGTCGTCATCGACGGCAAGAATCTCTGGTAGCCGAGAATCTCTGGTAGCTGATCAGAATTGCGCAATACCGTGGCCGTGGAATTGACCGGGAAAAGCCATAGCCAGCCGCTTTTCCCGTTCCATTTTTCGCCGCATTTCATGTTACAAGACATTAGAGCGACGTGCGTCCACTTGGACGCACAAAGTACGCTCTAAGACTTTGAATCTATGCATCGTGCTTTTCCGAAAATCGATGATTTTAAAGCCGATGCGACGGAAGGGCTGATGCGGCGCGCCACCGGTGGGACCGCGGACTGGAGAGGGACTACCCAATGAAAAAGACTGTGCTCGTCGCAGTGGCGACGGCTGTGCTCGTGAGTGCCTGCACCACAACCGATCCGTATACCGGAGAGCAGAAGGTTTCCAACACTGCGGCCGGCGCCGGCATCGGCGCGTTGGCGGGTGCGGGGCTCGGCCTGCTTGCCGGCGGCAACGATCGCCGTAATGCGCTGATCGGCGCTGGCGTCGGCGCGCTCGCCGGCGGCGCCATCGGCGCCACGATGGACCAGAACGAGGCCGAACTGCGCCGGCAGCTTCAGGGCTCCGGCGTCAGCGTCACCCGCACCGGCGACCAGATCATCCTCAACATGCCGTCCGACATCACCTTCAACGTCGACCAGGACGCGGTGAAGCCCGGCTTCTATCAAGTGCTGAATTCGGTCGCGCTTGTGCTGAACAAGTTCCGGCAGACCACGGTCGACGTGTTCGGCCACACCGATTCGACCGGTGGCGACGAACACAATTTCGACCTGTCGCAGCGCCGCGCGCTGGCGGTCGCCAACTATTTGTCCGGACAGGGCGTCGATTCCCGCCGCTTCGCCGTCACCGGCTTCGGCAAGACGCGTCCGATCGCTTCCAACGCGTCGGCCGCCGGCCGTGCCCAGAACCGCCGCGTCGAGATCCAGCTTTCACCCCTCACCTGAGCTGGACCATGATCCCGGACCTTCGGTTCGGAAAAGATCATGCTCAAATCCGAACCCGGCATCGAACATGAAGACGGCCCCGCAAGGGGCCGTTTCCGTTTGGGTATTCTAGATTTGAGGCGGACTGGTGTTTGAGAATTTCTGCTGTGATCAGACCTTGGCGACGATGCGCATGAAGGCGGGCATGTCGTCGCCGAATCCGACGGTCGCGTCATTGTCTTCCTGGCGATGGCGGGCAGGGCGATTGCCGTCGCGCTGCGGCCTGGTGTCGCCACGTTCCGGCGCACGCTGTTCGTTCCGGTTGCGATCGGGCGAAGCCTTACGTTCCGGCGAAGCTTGGCGCTCGCTATTTTCCGAGCGGATCGCTTCTTTGCGCGCGCGCCGCTCACCGGCATCGGCGACCGCGGTCTCGGCGGCCACCGGCTGTTCCTCGCGCGCCACAGCCGGTGCTGCGGCTTCGCTTTGCTTGGCGTGGCGTTCGCGTGGCTTGCGTTCGCCCCTGCGTTCATCGTCCTTGCGGCCGGGGGGGGGGGGGGGCCCCCCCCCCCCCCCGGGGGGGGGGCCCCCCCCCCCCCCCCCGGGGCCGCCCCGCCGCCCGAAACCCGCAGGACCCCCGAAGATGTTTGGGCTAAGCCCGGGG